>JAQVDU010000080.1 GCA_028698175.1 bacterium
AGCTTCTCCACCCTTGACTTTTCATCGTCAGGCAGAGTGAACGGACGGCGGCCTCTTGCATCTATTATGACACCGACTACTCCGCCCTCTATCTCAGCTTCAATTTCCTTTCCCTTTCCCATACCCATGTCAAGGGATTTTGCCGGGATTATAGTCGCCTTTGTTTTCTTGCCCTGCTCCATAGCCACAAGTTTTATCTCTCCGAAGTTGACTTTATGCTCCTGGCCTTCGAATTTTACGGTAACCGCCTCCTGTCCCTCCTTTATATTTCCTATCGGCGCAATGCATGAACCGAGTCTTATGAGGCAGTCCTTCTCGAATACCTCTGTTGCGGCCTGTTCGTGGACCGTTGAGAGAACTCCCAGCTGAGGCATCATGAAGATGGAGTCAACTGTAAGCATCGTGACTCCTTCGGGAAGAAAGGCATCAATCATCATCAGAGCAGACTGAACTCTTCTTGGAGCGTGAGACAGCACGCCTCCTGAGCCCACGACAAGATTCAAAGTGAGCATGTTGACAAGCGTGCCTCCGCTTGAAGACTGGTCAAACGCATCCGATATTGTCCTCTCCTTCTGAACTCCTTTCAGCTCCACTGCCATTGCCTTGTGCTGTTCAAGGGCAAGCCTCAGGGCCTCCCTTGAAATCGCCTGCTCTATCTGAAGTTCGTCAAGCGTTGACGGAACGGTTGTCGGGCGTATCATTTTGTTTCTTATTCTGTTTCTCAGGTCCTTCTCATCCATCTCAAATGGCACCCATCTCATTATATTCTTCAGACCGGCCTCTTTGACTACATTGGAAATCGAATAACTCATTCCGAGATTCGCCGATACTGTCCTGTTGAATGTCTGTTTAAAGAATGAGAAGACGTCTGTCGTGGCTCCTCCTATATCAACTCCCAGCACCTCAATGCCGTCCCTGTTTCCAATGGCCTCTATTAAGAGACCAACTGCTCCTGGGGTTGGCATGATGGGAATGTCCGTCATGTCCATAAGTTTCTTGTAACCCGGCGCCTGGGCCATCACGTGTTCCATGAACAGGTCATGTATCTTGTCGCGAGCCGGCTGCAGGTTCTCCCTTTCGAGAGTCGGTCTTAAATTATCAACAATATAAAGGGCTGTATTCTTTTCAAGCCTTTTTCCCACGTCCTCCGCGGCGTTTTTATTTCCGGCATAAATAACTGGAAGTTTATAGCCTGCTCCGAATCTTGGTTTCGGATCGGCTGCTTCGATTATCTCTGCAAGCTGCACCACGTGCGTTATTGTTCCGCCGTCCGTCCCTCCAGAGAGAAGTATCATGTCCGGACGAAGCGTTCTTATTCTCTTTATCCTTTCATGGTCTAGTCTTTTGTCGTTTGTGGCTACCACGTCCATGACTATGGAGCCTGCTCCGAGAGCCGCTCTTGCCGCCGACTCTGCTGACATTTTATCGACGACTCCGGCTACCATCATCTGGAGGCCTCCTCCGGCTGACGACGTAGAAATATAAAGGTCTACCCCGTCTTTCCCGTCATCGGCTCTTTTTATTATGTCGTCGCCTTCGAGAATCTTTATCTCTGCCAGCTCTTCAACCTCTTTAATCGCGTTGAGAACTCCCTTTGTAACGTCTTCGTACGGCGCCTCTACTGTGGTGGGGGCTTCTCCCCTGACTATCAGGCGGTATTCGTTGTCGCGCTTCTCAATCAAGATTGCTTTGGTCGTTGTGCTTCCGCAATCTGTTGCGAGAATCCTTGTTATGAGATTCTTTTCTTTCATTTATCCTCCTTAACAGATTTCTCTTTGATTTTTTTATCTTCCTTTATTCGGTTTTCTTCACTCTCGATTTCATGAATAAGATTCTCGACCGTCTCTCTCTCTTCAAACATCAGTGACGCTTCCCTGTACTCTTTTATATTGAAAAACGTGAGGATTATCGGCTCAAAGAAAATCATTACCTGCGCGCCCAGGAAATTCATCGGTTTTATTGATTCGAGGAACATTATCGCAGGAGCAGTGAGGCCTCTTTCGACAATACTCTTTGCAAGCTTGGAGATAATCTCCTTCTTTCTCTCCTGTGGAATTTCAGTGTGGCTTACAGGAATGAAATTGTCACTCATGCTTCTGCCCATACCAGTTTACATTCATATCCTTCATGGCCTTTATGTCGTCAAGGCGCGTAACCGGAGTATTCACGGGAGCATTTTTCAGAAGTTCAGGGTTTGTTTTCGCCTCCTCGCTTATC
Source organism: bacterium (assembly GCA_028698175.1). Lineage (GTDB taxonomy): Bacteria > Hydrothermota > 32-111 > 32-111 > 32-111 > UBA2202. The sequence continues at coordinate 2,218 of JAQVDU010000080.1, forward strand.
TTCTTCATGGCGTCAATGAAAATGTCAAGTGTCTCCTTTGTCTCTGTCTCGGTCGGCTCTATCATTATCGCCTCAGAGACAATAAGCGGAAAGTAAATGGTAGGCGCGTGGAATCCATAGTCAAGAAGACGCTTTGCTATATCAAGAGTGGAAACTCCATACCTGCTCTTGTGCATTCTTCCGCTGAATACCACTTCGTGCAGGGTGGGCATATCGTACGGAAGGTCGTAGAATCCCTTAAGTTTTGTTTTAATGTAATTGGCATTCACTATCGCCATTTTTGTTGCTTCCTTTATCCCTTCGTTTCCCATCACTCTTATGTATGCCCATGCGCGCACCATAATATTGACGTTTCCGTAAAATGAATGGAGGGCTCCTATTGTTTTTTCGGGGCATGCAAGAGTGTACGTCTTATTCTTCTCTTTAACTATGAACGGAGGAAGAAAATCTGCAAGTTTTTTGACAACGCAAACGCCTCCAGCCCCGGGTCCGCCTCCGCCGTGCGGTGTGGAGAATGTTTTGTGAAGGTTTATGTGCAGAATGTCATACCCTATTTCTCCCGGTTTCACTATCCCCATTATCGCATTGAGGTTTGCTCCGTCCATATAGATAAGTCCGCCCTTTGAATGGACTATCTCCCCTATCTTTTCTATCTGGGTTTCGAATATTCCGAGAGTATTCGGATTCGTGATCATTATGCCGGCTGTCTCCCCGTCCATGTTTTTGTCAAGGTCCTCAAGGTCAATCTCTCCGTTTGCGTTTGATTTTATCTGGACTGCCCTGAATCCGGCGAGTGTGCATGAAGCCGGATTTGTTCCGTGCGCAGAGTCAGGAATGAGCATCTTTGTGCGTTTTTCATTTCTGCTCTTGAAATAATCGCTCATAATCATCATTCCTGCAAATTCCCCGTGGGCTCCCGCCACAGGCTGAAGCGACATGGAATCAAAACCTGTGATCTCAAGAATCATGCGCTGAAGGTCATGCATTATTTTTAGTATTCCCTGAACGTCCTCTTCATCCTGATACGGATGAATCTTAGTCACCTTTTCATGGGATGACACTTCTTCGTTTATGACCGGGTTGTACTTCATCGTGCATGAGCCCAAAGGATAGAAACCCTTCTGCAGATGATGGTTTTTATAGGAGAGAAGTACAAAGTGGCGGAGAATGTCAATTTCGCTTACAGTAGGAATCTCTGCATCCGACTCTCTCATGTTCTTCTGCGAAATGCATGACTCTAATTTTAAGTCATAGTTGTTTTCTGGGATCGATACTGAATTTTTATTTGAATCTGACAATTCAAAAACAAGTTTATCGTACATACAAACTCCTTAATTTTATAACAAGATATTTTATATTATAATTATAATAAAGTCAAGAATGACAAAATCCATAATTCATTTACAAGTTGCGGAAAGTAAGGGGACTGGTTACCGGTACGCCGGTGCGGGCGGACACTCAGGTCCGCGCCTACGGTCTATAAGCGGCAAAGCAAAGTGTGTTAGCCGGCGCTGAGGTTAATGCCGCGAGTTTATTATGAATCCACATTTGATGAATATTTTGTCTTTTCAGACAGTCGTAAAAAATCATTCCTCTATTTTGACTCCGGTACCGACTTCTACGAATTTCATCATGTCGACAAGTTCTTCATTCTTCATCCTTACGCAACCTTCAGATGCGTTCGTGCCTATGGAAGAATTGTCGTGCGTTCCGTGTATGCCTATCCCGGTCCAGGCCATTCCGGAGACTGTTTCCTCCTTGCCTGTCTTCAGTCTCAGAAAATATGGTCCGTAAGCGCCTTCTATTTCCCCTTTGCCGTCATTGAAGTCGTGCGTCCAGTCGGAGGAATCCTCAATCTTCTCTATCATGAAATCCCCGACAGGAGTCGCATTGTCACCCACTCGGGTTTTATCGTTTGGATTCTTTCCAAGAGCCACAGTGAACTCTCTGAGTTTTACAAAGCCGCGCCAGATTTCAAGAGTGAATTTATTTTTGTTTATGATTATGAGATTGTTTGTTTTGTCCGCCTCTGCCTCCAGAAGGATGGCGAAATATATGGAATCAGCTCTGGCCTTCTGCACCGCATTTATGGAATCCTCCACAGATATTCTTTTCAGTTCGCGTTTTTTCAAGACAGATTCGCGGATAAAATATAATGACGAAAATGCCGCGAGAATGATCAGAATCAAATAAAAATACTTCATTATCGGATTTTATTTTAGAATCTTGAAGATGTCAATACAAAAAAAGCGACGGCCCCATTGCAGGGCCGTCTAGGGAGGGGGTTGAGGAAGATAGAATTAGGGGATTATCGATATTTTTTTAACCGTCTTTTCAAATCCTGTCTGAAGCATCACTATATACAAGCCCGGTTTCACCTTTTTATCTCCGGCAGGATTCACATGGCCCGAGAAAGAATATCCCTCAAGAGAAGGAGTTCCGTTCCACGTAAACGCATCGGACGGCGAATCATAAACGCCCGGAAGAAGGTCTGTCTTCTTCGAATAATAGACGAGCTTTCCGTCCAAAGTGTATATATAGAGCATGAGATTTGAAATTGTTCTTTTTAATTCAAATGGAATCACCATAACTGAATTGCTTATCGAATAAGGGTTGGGGAATGGGGGCAAAAGAGCGCTTGATTCTATCGCATGGACCTCATCAGTGTCAGCGAACATGACAGCCTCATAAAAATCAGCTATGCCGTATCCTACTGCAAGATTGGGTATCGCGTAAAAAGTTGTCTCCGGCTCAGTTGATTCATAAGGCGCATAAGCCGTATTGTACAGCGCCTTCTTCACCATTGCAGGGTCCCAGTCCGGATGAGCCTGCAGAAGAAGAGCGCATCCGCCTGCTATGAGGGCGGCGGCTCCCGATGTGCCCAGAGTGTAATTGAATCCCTCCGCAGAATCAGTTACAGTGTAAGGCCATTCAGAGAGAGCGCAGATATTTGGTTTGAACCTGAATCCTGTCTTTTCAAGCATTATCAAAGAATCTATGAAAGAATTTTTATCTTCAAACAAAGAGCGCAAATCAATCATAAACGAATCAAGAGAGGATGTCATGGTGTCCATTATAAGCTTCATGTCATATGTCGGACCGGTCGACGACACGGTTGAATGCATAAGATTGTCATCTATTCCTCCCACTGCAATTACGCTCTTGGCATCTGCTGGAGAGACAATCATGGTATCCGGAGAATCTATATCTATGTTTTTGATATTGCCCATTGAATTGACGACAACAATTCCGAATGAATCGGATGCATAGTTTGCCGCCTTTGCGATATTCGTTGAATCGCCGGTTAAAACAGAATAAGGATACCACTCTTTATAACCGAGAGAACTTGAGATTATGTCTGCTCCGAGAGAATCGGCCCACTCTACAGCGCGTATCCAGTTATCCTCTTCTGCCACTATCTCGCTGTCGACAATCTCTGTTTTGGCAATAAGGAACTCTGCTCCGAATGCCGGGGATACAAGCTCGCCTCCCGCGTAACCGGCTATGAGAGCAAGCATTTTGGTGCCGTGGTCGAGTTGGCGCACCTCGTCTGATGCTCCGCCCTCAGTGATGCCGGCGAAAGGATAATCTTTGATAAAATCATACGAGGTTATTATGTTGACTCTTTCAAGCGCAGAATGGACGCACACAGGCTCAGTCCAAGTTGTTTCAGGAGGAGATACAGAAGAGTCGACAGAAGAAACGTCTCTTGTCATCAGCAAACCTGTATCAAACAAAGCAAGGCGCACTCCCCTGCCGGTGTATCCGATATTGTGCAGTTTATTGATTCCGAGCATTTTTATCTGGCTCTCTCCGTTTACTCCATAATCATACTCATCCTCTGAAGAATCCGTAAATGCGGTTTTGGCGTCAAGGATTTTCAATCCGACAGGATTCAAATCAGGAAGAGTTCTTCCCACTGCGACGTCCTCTGTTTTTTTGACAAAATGAAATTTCTTTATAGAGCGAATCTGCTCTTCCGTCGCTATAACAGATACTCCGTTAAGCCATTTCGAGACATTCTGGATCTTTGCGCCTGTCTTCTCAACCTCACTTTTATACCTTTCGCTTACAGCTATGTCAAGCGAGGTAAAGACGGGTTTGTTCTTTTCTCTTCTCCTCTCCTTTGACAGCTCTGTCACATAATCTTCGTGGTCAGCAAGAAAAAGAGATGCTTTTGAATTTTCTCCCTTGTCTTTGAAGAATATCCAGGTTTTTTTTGCGATTGGCTTGTTTTCCGACGAGGGATGAATCAAAAGCCCGGTAAATGCGAGCAGAACAAAAACAAAAGAGAAGATGACAAGATATTTTCTGATCTTCATTTTCAACTCTCCTTAAGTATAGAACAAGTCTTTATCAGGGCAATAAAATAAAGTGTTGCTTTTTGCCCCATTTCAGCTTGTTGCGATTATTTCAAAACCAATCGAAGTATGTCATTAAATGAAACGAGAACTATAAGAGCCATGAGAACAAAGAATCCCACCTGCTGATATATGCTCATGAATTTTGTGGTAGCCTTCTTTTTGAAAAGCATTTCAAAAAGAAATATAATAATGTATGAGCCGTCGAGCGGAGGAAAGGGTATAAGGTTGAATATGAAAAGGTTGAGAGAAAAGAAAGCCACAAAAGCCAGAAAAGAGTCGAATCCCCATTTCAAAGATTCGCCCGTCATTGAGTATATTGAAATCGGGCCTCCGAGATTTTTCACTGACATTCTTCCGGTAAAAAGCTGAGAGAGAAATTTGATCAGGGATGATGATATGTAACTGACCCTTTCGAATGTCAGGCGGATGCCCTCTGAAAATGAAGGCCTGACGGTTTCGCTCGAGTAGCCGATTCCTATCATTCCGCTATAGATAACCGAGTCTCCTGAAACTTCTTCTTTCTTCTGTGGAGTTACTACGAGAGTGATATGGTCTGACCCTCTTTTGATTTTCATCGAGAGAGGTTTGTCATAACTGCTCCTTATTCTTTCAGACATCTCCTGCCATGTTGAAACTTTAACTGAATCAATTTCCTCTATAATGTCGTTCTTTTTAATTCCAGAGATCTGAGCTGGACTTCCTTCAGTCACCATACCCACCTTTGTGCTTATCTCCGGGTATATTCCGAAAGAGTCCGGCTTGTCAAGCAGAAAGCTCAATGTGATTTTTTCTCCTCCCCTGAGTACCACAAAGCTGTTCGTCTCGTTAGGTTTCAGATTTTTGAATATATCCGTATAATACTCTATGCTTCTGCCGTTGACAAAGAGTATCATATCTGATTTCAGAAACAATGAATCGTAAGGAGAAGATACGGAGTAAACAGGAGCGTTTGGCATGTAAGAGATTCCGAAGATAAGGGTCATTGAAAGAAGAAGAACAAAAGCAAGGATGAAATTGGCGAACGGACCCGAGAAGATTACAAGAATCCTCTTTATAGGATGCTTCGCCATGAAATCGTCGTTATCTCTCTCTCTCCCGTCAAAATCCTCCATTCCCTTCAGCTTCACGTACCCGCCGAAAGGAAGAACCGAAAAGCAATAGTCTGTATTGTTTTTTTTAAAACCGAAGAGCCTGCGCCCCATTCCCATTGAAAAGACAGGCACACCTATCTTGAAAAATTTTGCCACGAAAAAATGCCCCAACTCATGGACAAATACCATTATTCCCAAAGTCAGCGCCATATATAAAAGCGTCATAGATTTTCTCCTATTTCAACAGCTTTCTTTTTAGCCCACTCTTCGCTCTTCGAAATCGACTCTATTGTTATTTTCTCCTCCGGAACGTGCTCATTCATCACTCTTTCAATCAGCATTACTATTTCCTTGAATTTTATCTTTTCCTTGAGAAATAGAGAAACTGCACCCTCATTGGCTCCGTTGTAGACAGCCGGAAAAGTTGCTCTCTTTTCAAGCGCCTGATATGCAAGCTTTAAAGAGAGATATCTGTCCACGTCCACCGGATTTAAGGAGAGCTCGTATTTCTCGTTTTCCTCCAATGCGCCTGTTATCAAATCCTTGGGACGGTCAGGGTAAAAGAGAGCGTGAGATATGGGAAGCGCCATATCAGGCAGGGCCATATTGGAAAAATAAGTGCCGTCTTTCATTAAAACAGAGGCGTGTATTATCGACTGAGGATGTATCATCACGCCTATTTCCTGCGGAGCAAGGTCGAAGAGATAGTGAGCTTCAATGACTTCAAGCCCCTTGTTAACCATAGTGGACGAATCCACTGTAACCTTTTTGCCCATTGACCAGACAGGATGGTCAAGAACCTCCTTTAAAGAGAGTTCTGTTGTCTTCTTTTTGAAAACTACGCCTCCGGAAGCGGTTATATAGCATTTTTTCAATTCGCTTCTGTTAATGGATTTCAAGAGCTGCCAGAGAGCAGAGTGCTCGGAATCAACTGGGCGGATTGAAGCATTTTTATTGTTTTTTAAAGCTTCTTTTATTATTTCGCCGTAAGCCACAATGGTCTCTTTATTTGCCAGAGCGATAATTTTTCCTCTCTCTATCGCCTTAAGAGTGGGAAGAAATCCGACCGAGCCTACCAATCCGTTGACTACAATGTCATAGTCAAGCTCCTGCGTGAGAAACTCATTGACGTCATCCTTTCTTTTCTCCTCACGCGAACCTCTTATGATAGAG
>JAQVDU010000081.1 GCA_028698175.1 bacterium
CTTGAAAAGGACATAGGAATTTCCGTCAGAACAGCTGGCCAATGAGGCAAAGAATATCATAATGTCAGCCTTGAGCCATGCACCATGTGCAATGAGCTTGAGTAAAAGATGTATAGAAGCATAGAGATTGCCTCTTCGAAGACTCATCGCAATGACGCCGGGTGTTTATCTTTGGCTTTAACTCTGTTGATTTATCCGTTGGTTTGCCTATTGGTTCCGACTCTGATGTTGATTTAGTATGTGTATTATGTAAATGATGGTTTTTTGTCTTTGACCTTATATTTGTCAGTATATTATATAAATAATTCTTTATTGATTTTGCATTAATACTTAGCAGTGCATTATGGGTTCTTATATTTGACTTTGATCCTGTATCTACACAATTTCTCTTTGACCTAATATTTATCAGTATATTATGTAAATGATGGTCTTCCATCTTTACATAAGGGGATCTGTTTTCTGGGTTTGCTATAATTGATTCTATATTTGAGCTTTTATTTATCAGTATATTATGTAAACGATGGTTTTTCGTCTTTGACCCTTTTGACCTTATATTTATCAGTATATTATGTAAATGATGGTCTTCCATCTTTACATAATATACCTTATCGGGTGATGAATATATACCAACTCCGCCCACAGGGCTTACTTAACTTCTCCGCTCTTCACCTTTCCCTGTTGCATCTGAGTCAACGGGTCTATTGCACCCTCAAGCATATTCTTATAGAATTCTGCCTGTTTTGCGTAATCTGATTCCGGATAAAGAAACATCACTTTCTCATAGGAATCCACTGCCTTATTGACTTCATACTTTGTTTCATACATCCTTCCGAGTGAAATATACGCCTCAGGAGCATATACGGTCTGAGGATATTTCGCAACAACCTCTTCATAAGCTATAATCGATGAATCTACAACCTGTTTACCTTCGTAGGCCCTTCCCACTCCCACAAGAGCGGCAGCTCTTAGATCTTCGATTCCGGTCTTTGATTTCAGGAACTGTCTGAAACTTACAATTGCCTCATCGAATTTGTTTGTGTTAAGCTGAGCCAATCCAATAAAGTAAACAGCCTTCTTTGCCGCTACAGTGCCGAAATAATTCGATTTTATGCTGTTTAAAAGCTCTATAGCTTCAGTATAATTGCCTGACAAAAGAACGTCGGTCGCCTCAGAAAGCTGAGCTAATCCTTCTATTGAGCGCTTCTTATTTGAGTTTATCATGAAAACAGCTCCCAATATTACAAGCACCACAACCGAGAGGATTATGAAGTATTTTCTCCAGTTGACTTTTGCATCTTCTACTATCAGGGACAACTGATCAACGAACTTGTCTCTCTTAATCTCTGATTTTTTGATCTTAACTCTTTTTACAGGCATTGCTTCTCCTTTTTATCTGCCCCTGACAAGGATCGAACTTGTGGCCCTTTGTTTAGGAAACAAATGCTCTATCCACTGAGCTACAGGGGCGTTTTGATTTAATAGTGTATTATACTTGAAATTTTATATTTTTCAACCTTTTTTCTTCCGTTTAGAAAGTCAAGCTCTATTAAAAAGAGCATTCCTTGAACTATACCGCCGGCTCTTTCTATGAGAGAAGCGGCCGCCTTCATAGTTCCTCCCGTAGCAAGGAGGTCATCAACAAGCAAAATCCTATCTCCTTTATTCACCGCATCCGTGTGTATCTCAATAGTCGCTTCGCCGTACTCAAGAGCATAGGTCTCCTCCGGAGTAGTATAAGGAAGTTTTCCCTTCTTCCTCACAGGAATGAAGCTTTTGGAGTGTTTGTATGCGAGCACGCCTCCGAAAATGAACCCCCTTGATTCTATTCCTGCGATTTTATCGACCTTTGTAAAATCAATCTGTTCTTCCATCTTTTTTATATCTTCATTGAATGCTTCGCTGTCAGACAGAACCGGAGTAATGTCTTTGAATACAATCCCCTTTATCGGGAAATCAGGAATGTCGCGAACGATTTTGGAAATGTCCATTTTTTCCTCCGTTAATATTTAATTTGAAAATCATTTAGCATCTCTTCTCCTGCCTCTTTTACCTCAACCTCTTCAATGCGCGCAAAGGAGTTCCCGCTTTTGATCTTTTCTATGAATTCATCAATGCCTGATTCTTCTCCCTGAGCAAGAATGAGAACGTCTCCGTTTGAAAGATTTTTCACCCATCCAGAGATGCCAAGCTGTTTCGCTTCGTCTCTCACATAGTACCTGAAGCCGACTCCCTGCACGAGTCCCTTTACAGTCAGCTCTACGCTCTTCAATATCATACGTTCTTAATGTCAACGTTCCTGTGGCTTGCGAGGACATCCCTTACGTCGCTTCTTATGGCGTCCATCTGCTCTTTTGTCTTTGCCTCAAATCTCACGACAAGTATTGGCTGGGTGTTCGAAGCCCTCACAAGAGCCCAGCCTCCGTCGAAATAGACCCTCGCTCCGTCAATGTCAATGACTCTGTATCCTTCTTTTTTGTAGTGTCCCACTATCTCGTCGACTATGTTGAATTTATCTTCTTCTGTTGTATCAACTCTTATTTCAGGAGTTGAAATATAGTACGGCATCTCTTTTTTGAGCTCCGAGAGCTTGATTTTCCTCTCTGAAAGTATCCTCAAAACAAGGAGTGACGCAAACAGACCGTCGTCAAACCCGAAAAAGTCTTCATTGAAAAACATGTGACCGCTCATTTCACCTGCAAGAAGAGCATTCTCTTCCTTCATCTTTCTTTTTAGAAGAGAGTGACCGGTTTTGTGCATTATCGGTTTTCCGCCTTCCTTCAGAATAATCTCTTCAAGCCCCTGAGAGCATTTTACGTCAAAAATGACTTTCTCTCCCTTGTTTCTCGACAGCATATCTTTAGCTAATATTCCGAGTATCTGGTCTCCGAAGACCATCTCACCGTTTTCGTCAATGAGTCCTATTCTGTCGCAGTCTCCGTCATATCCGATTCCGCAGTCATATCCCAAACTCTTGGTTTTCTCCCTCAGTTCAACTGTGAATTCCATTACTGTCGGATCCGGAAGATGGTTCGGGAATCTTCCGTCTCTCTCTTTATTGATGAAGTCCGCCTGAACACCAAGTATCTTGAAAATCTCTTCTGCTATAGGTCCGGCCGTTCCATTACCCGGGTCGACGAGTATTCTCATCTTTGATGATATTTTTATTTTATCGCAGCACATTTTTATGTATTCTGAATCTATTGTTTTATTTTCTACTGCCCCGCTTCCCTTTTCAAAATCATTTTTCATTATCATTTCATAGAAAGAAGTGATAGTATCGCCGTAAATAGTTATGTCAGGGTCAACCATTTTCAGTCCGTTATACTCAATAGGATTATGGGAACCGGTCACCATTATCCCTCCGTCGCATTTGAAAAAATGCTCTGAGAAATAGAGCATTGGAGTAGTCACTACACCCACGTCTATAACATTGATGCCGGTATCAACCACTCCTCTGTTGAATGCGGATTTTATTCTGCCGCTTGACAGTCGCACATCCATTCCGGAAGCGACCCTCTTCCCTCCCCTTCTCTTTATGTAAGTTCCGAAAGCCCTTCCGATAAGGTAAACGTCATCGTCATTAAGCTCAGTATCTGCTATTCCTCTTACGTCATACATCCTGAAAATCGACTTTTTCACAACTCCTCCTTTATGTATGTGAACGCATTTTCAAAAAATCTTATTCCGTGCGGTTCATTTATCTCTGTTTTGTTTGTGAAGAACTGCTCTTTCCGGATGAATCTCTCCGGATGTGGCATCAGCCCCATCACTCTTCCGCTTTCATCCGCTATAGCCGCTATTGAATCTGTTGAACCGTTTGGATTCTGCGGATACTTCATTGTGGGTTTGTTCTTCTCATCTACGTATCTTAAAACTACAAGGTCGTCTATTTCCGTTTTGTTCGATTCATAAATGAATTTTCCTTCTCCGTGCGCAACAGGAAGATATATTGTCTTTTCAAAATTCTTAGTGAATACACTGTTGTCTGACACCTGCAGTTTCACCCATCTGTCTTCATATTTGTGGGAGTCATTGAATATCAGCGATACTTCCTGTTTGAATGACTTGGATGAGTTCGGTAGTATGCCGGATTTTACAAGTATCTGAAATCCGTTGCATATTCCCAGAATAAGTTTTCCCTGAGATATGAATGTTTCAAGATTCTCAAGAAGATGGTGCTTTATTATCGATGCTGCGATTCTTCCGCTTCCCGTATAATCTCCGTAGGAAAAACCTCCGGGAAATACTATGAATGAATATCCGAGTATGCTTTTCGGTTCATGCATCAGAGTATTGAGATGGATTATGTCACTCTCAAAGCCGACTTTTCTTAATATAAAATCAGTCTCTATTTCGCAGTTTGACCCGTCAGCTTTTACGACAAGCGATTTGAATTTGTTCATCTTTCACCTGTAAACCTTTTCAAGTTCTCTTATTTCGAACTTGACTGAAGTTTTATTTATTTTGAATGATATGTTCCCAGTGGAGTTTGTCGCTCCTATAAGTTCTGCTTTGCCTGAAGCCATACTTTCAAAAAGCTCTCTGTTTTTCTTTGCGACAGTGATGACATACCTTGACAAAGATTCCGAAAAAAGGAATTCCGAAGGTGAAAGCTTTGTTTTAAATATTATATTGCATCCGATCCTGTTGCCGAGTGACATCTCAAAGATGGATGTCAGAAGCCCTCCGTCTGAAACGTCGTGACATGATTCAATGAGACCGGTTTTATTAAGGCTGCTGAGAAGCGAGTGCGTCTTGACGGACTCTTTCGGATTTAGAGAGGGCATGGTTCCTTCTTTTATTCTGTATGAATCAAAGAGCACTGAACCGAGAAGTTCGTTTTTAGTATTTTCTCCGAACAGATAAACCAATGAATCGGAATCATTGAAATAGGATGAACGTATTCTGTTTTTATCGGTGACGGATATGACAGATATCAAAAGCGTTGGAGGTATCTCAATCTCTCTGTCCTTCATCATGAAGAAATTATTCAATGAATCCTTTCCCGATATGAATGGTATGCCGAGATTGACAGAGTAATCTCTGCATGCAAGACATGACTCTACAAGTGCACCGAGAGTCGTATCCTTGTTTGTGTCTCCCCATGAGAAATTATCAAGCATAAATGAATGTTCGATGTCTCCGCCCTGACATAAAACATTCCTCACAGCTTCATCTATCACAGCGTACGTCATTTTGGACGGATTAAGCTCTCCGTATCTCGGATTTATGCCGCATCCGAGTACAAGACATTTTTCCGATTTATAAATCGGAGAAATAACTGCCGAGTCATTTGCTCCTGCCTGTGTCTCTCCTCCGAGCGGCTTTATCAGAGTCTGCGACTGCACCTCATGGTCATACTGTCTTATTATCCACTCTTTGGATTTAACGTCAGGATGACCGACGACTTTATAAGCGGCTTCTTCAACATTGATTTTGACTTTAGAACTTCTCTCCTTTGCATTTATGTAAGGTTTGACTTTTTTCAGAGAGAGTGGTATTCCCTTATGAAGAAATGACATCTCTATGTCAAGAACGAGCTTCTTCTTGAAATAAATTTTCAGGTCTCTGCCTCTGAAGTAACCTATATGCGCAATGTTTGTATTGTGCTTCTCCACTATCTTTTTCAGGTTCTCGTAATTTCTTTCATTGACGCTTAAAACCATTCTCTCCTGCGATTCTGAAATCCAAATTTCATCATAAGTGAGTCCGTCATACTTTAAAGGCACTCTGTCAAGATAAACTTCCGCACCAGTGTGTTCTCCCATCTCTCCCACTGCGGAAGACAGTCCGCCTGCTCCGCAATCAGTTATTGCGGTAAAGAGTCCGTCCGCTTCAAGTATGGCGTCGAGCATCTTCTTCTCCTCAATAGGATTTCCTATCTGCACTGCGCCAGAGGATATCTCCTGCGATTCATCAGTGAGAGATACGGATGAAAATGTCGCTCCGTGTATTCCGTCGCGGCCCGTCTTTCCTCCTATGACTACAATCATGTCATTGTCGCAGACCTTCTTAAAGGAATTTCTGCTGTTCATTATCCCTACTGAGCCGCAGAAGACAAGCGGATTGCCGAGATAATTGGGATGGAAACATACTGCTCCGTTGACTGTGGGTATCCCCATTCTGTTGCCATAATCCCTGACTCCGGAAACAATACCCTTAAGAATCTCCTCCGGTTCTATAACTCCCTCTATTTTGCTCTTGAATTCTCCCACGCAGAATACATCAGTATTGGCAATCGGTTTTGCAGAAAGGCCCGTTCCGATTATGTCCCTGATGACTCCGCCAGCGCCGGTTCCCGCTCCACCGTACGGCTCAAGAGCAGAAGGATGGTTGTGGGTTTCGACCTTGAAGCAAACGTTCGTAAACTCGTCAAATTTGAATATTCCTGCATTGTCGGAAAAGACCGAGACGGCGTCTTTGTGATTTATTTCTTCAGTAGCTTTAACGATTGTCTCTTTAAAAAGGTTTTTTATTTTTAAGTTTTTATACTGATACGGAGATTTCATTGTTTTATGAACGCAGTGTTCAGACCATGTCTGCGCAATAGTTTCAAGCTCAATGTCAGTGGGTTTTCTCTTCTTTGTGTTGTAAAAATAATCCTTTATTCTCTCCATCTCAGGTTTTGACAGAGATAGTGTCATTTTCTTTGAAAGCTCAATCAGGTTGCAGTCGAGCGATACCTCAATCAAATTGAAAGATTCCTCCGAAATTCCTTTCTTAAGCTCAAAGGTCCCGTGCTCCTCTATCAGAGGGTTGTAGTATCTGTTTTTAAGGAATCCAATAATCTCTTCTTCCCGCACTTTCTTTTGAGAAGAGAAGTAAAATCTTCTGCTTGTTCTTATTATACCGCTTTCAAAACCGCTCTTTTTAAGATAAGATGAGAGTGTCTCTGCGACGGGGTCCATTACCCCTCTTTTAGCAAAAATGTCAATGCACAAATAATCGTCCATATTGTTTTTTGAGTCAAAATAAATCTCATCAGTTATCTGGTCTTTGAGAATCTCTTCAATGAATTTTCTGTCAACGTCAATTTCAAAAAGATACACTGACGATGTGCGCACTTTATTGATTTTGTAGCCGAGAGAATTCATCTCATTTGCGATGTTTATGCCCATAGAATCGAATTCTGCCGATTTCGCGATAACTTCAGCTTTTAGCATCACTCCTCCATGCATCCAATCTCTTGAATGAATGCATTTTCAAGATTTAATTTATCTGCGTGCTCTATTACCATGTCATATTCCTCTTTAGAAACTCTGACCTTAAGCTCTTTATGCTGCAAAGCTTTGTAGTAGGGCACGTACTGCGACATAACCGATACATAAGTCTCATTGCCGAGTTCTCTTTTTATAAAGTCTAATATCTCCTTGCACTCTTTCACTCTGCCGGGTAGAAGGAGAACTCTTATAAGAAGACCTTTTACAGCGATTCCTTTACCGTTAAGCTCAAGGTGCGATTTCGCATTGAAGAAATACTTTATATTTTTAAGTACAATATCATTATAATTATTTATTCCGGACAATTCTAATGCATCTTTATCATTGGAATATCTGATATCTGCAAGATATATGTCTGCTATTTCATCTATGAATTTCACAGTCTCCGGATTTTCAAAAGATGAGGTGTTCCACACTATCGGAATTGAGAGACCTGCTTTTCTCGCCTGCATGACAGCATCGTACAGATGGAAGGAATAATGAGTCGGAGTGACAAAGTTGATATTGTGAGCTTTATCGCTCTGAAGTTCAAGCATTTTATTGCTCAACCAATCTATTGTTCTGTCATTCCCGACTCCCATTTGGGAGATGGGATAATTCTGGCAGTAAATGCAACTCATAGAGCAGTGTGAAAGAAATATCGTACCGGAGCCGTTGGACCCGGAAATAGGCGGCTCCTCTCCGAAGTGGAGAGTCGCTGAAGCTACTTTGACAGAAGTTCCGGCTTTGCATAACCCGGCGACTTTTGTTCTGTCAGCATTGCATTTGGCTCCGCAGAGAGAGCAATGGTTATTGTAGTATGTGAAAAGAGGATTTGGTGCGGTCATTTGAGTGCTGAGAGGTCTTTGTTCTGAGCGGCAACCTTCCACATCTCTTTTTCTCCTATAAGAACCGACTCGGCAACTTTGTCAAAATCAAAGTGCCTTACAGGCCTCATGTTCGGCTCAACAAGAAGTTCCGGTTTATCCTTGAGAAGAGTGAATTTCGCAAGATTCGATTCTGCGATAAGGTATGTCTGCGAGATAATATTCACTATGCTTAATTCATCATTGAGATTGAGAATGGCTCCGATTCTTTTCGCTGTAAGTTCAAAGCTTTCAATTTCCTTTGCTATAAAAAGCTTTAACTTTTGATTTAGATTTTCTGCTTTTTTATCGTCTTTCTTCTCTTTGAGTTCCCTTATTTTATCAGGAAAATCATAGACCTTGTTCTTTAAGCACGGAGTGTTCAGAACATTTACGGCTATCACGAAATCAGCTCCGAGTTTTCTGCAAAGAGAGACAGGAACGGGATTCGCGAGTCCTCCGTCGACAAGAGTGTAATCCCCAAGCTTGTGAGGAGTGAGTATTCCGGGAATTGAAATCGATGCCCGTATAGCATCTCCGAGAGAACCCTTTGTAAACGTGATTTCCCTGCCGTCAAGAATGTTGCAGGCGCAGCACCCGAACTCCACTCTCAGGTCTTGGATATTCTTTGCGGGAAGTATTTCATCAAGATATTCGTCAATGAACTGCCCGTTTATAAAACCTGGTCCGTCAAGAGTGACCCGGAAAAGCTTTCTCATCTCTTTCTTGTCTATGCCGAGAGCCAACTCCTGAATCTCTCTGCCGGAC
>JAQVDU010000082.1 GCA_028698175.1 bacterium
TATAGGGTCATTGCTCTCGATTACAGGCGGATTCTCCCTGTTGTTAAGAGGTATAAATGAGAAGAGTCTTCTTATCTGCTTTATCGTCTCCTCGTCATTGTCATATACAAAGGAAGCCACTCCGGATTTTGTAGAGTGAATCGACGCTCCTCCAAGCTGTTCATCAGTAACATCCTCATTAGTGACTGTTTTCACAACTTTAGGACCTGTTAAAAACATGTATGAAGTTTTCTTCACCATGAAAATGAAATCTGTTATCGCAGGCGAATAAACCGCTCCGCCGGCGCAGGGACCCATTATGGCCGATATCTGCGGCACAACTCCCGAATACATTACGTTCCTGAGGAATATGTCCGCATATCCTGCCAGAGACTCTATACCCTCCTGAATCCTCGCTCCGCCCGAGTCATTGAGTCCTATCACCGGAACTCCGTTTTTAGCAGCCATGTCCATTATTTTGCATATCTTTTCCGCATAAGTCTCTGATAGAGACCCGCCGAATATCGTAAAGTCCTGTGAAAAAACAAAAGTAGGCCTTCCTTCAATCGTGCCATAACCTGTCACGACTCCGTCCGATGGGAACTTTGTTTTTTCTATTCCGAAATTGTTGCATCTGTGCTCCACAAATGCGTCAAATTCCTCAAAAGAACCCTCGTCGAGAAGCAGATGAATTCTCTCGCGCGCGGTGAGCTTGCCCTTTTCATGCTGTTTTTTAATCCTTTCGTCACCGCCTCCCTTCTCTGCTGTCTCTCTCTTTTTCTTAAGATGCAATAATTTTTCTTCAAGAGTCATATTAACTCCTTTTATAGTTCAAATGAAAAAAATATATTAAACTTAATTCAAATATAAGTCAAGAGGAGGAATGCACTTGAATTATGTTTAAAATACCATATACTTTTAAACTTATGATTACTTTACTTAAATTCTATGCAAAGTTTGTAAGAAAATACATCAACAGACCCAAGAGCATCAAAGGCATGGCAGGCGCTTTGAACAAAGGGTATGAAGAGTTCCTTGACAGAAAGGACAAGGATGTTTTCGAGTTTGACAAAAAGAGGTATTCAATAATCAAATTCAAGACAATCACATTCAAAAAAGGTGATGACCTTTGTTCTTACATTGAAACACTTCTTAAAGAGAGCCTTCAGACCGGCGACATTGTCACTGTTGCAGAGTCAATACTCGGAGTGACGCAGGGCAGAGCTTACCCTGTAGAAAAAATCATCCCATCAATGTGGTCATACTTTCTCTACCCGTGGGTCTCAAACGTCACGTACGGCACGGGAATAGGAATGCCTGAGACAATGGAGTGCGCGATCAGGGAGATAGGGCTTAAACGGATGCTTAAAGCCACGCTTTACGGAGCTATGGACAGAATTTTAAAGAAGAGGGGCTCGTTTTACAGAATAGCAGGCCCGAAGGTAAAATCAATCGATTTCAAAAAAGACCATCCTGTTGAATTCGAAGGTTCTCATAATTACATAGTTCTATCCCCCGGCAACCCTTACGGATTCTGCAGAGAGATGCATAAAAGAACAGGTCATGCATTTGCGGTTATAGACGCCAACAACGTCTCAGTTGACGTTTTAGGACTATATCCTAACAATAAAAAATCAAGGGAGCTTCTTCTTCAGGCAATGAAGGGCAATCCCGCTGGACAGGATGATGAAAGAACGCCGATTATCGTCATTCGAGAGATTAAAGCGTAGCCCGTTCATCTCTTCCATATTCTCGACTTCACTCTTCATAGGCATATCAAGAATTACCGGCTTTCTAAGAGAGCTTGTTTTTTCTTCGCTTATCGGAACATCCTACATAATGGATGCATTCGTAGTCGCATTCATGGTCCCAAATTTTTTCAGAAGAATTCTCGGAGAGAAAGCCGCGGAATCCGTCTTTATACCTCTCTACATTCGGGAGAGAGAGAAGAGCCAGAAGGATGCCGACTCGTACATGTCAAATCTTTTCACGATTATAGGTATTATACTTATTGCCGGAACAATTCTCTTTTATATTATAGCTCCATATTTTATAAAGCTTGTCGCGCCCGGATTCAATCAGCAGACATTTACGACTGCTCTATATCTCACCATGATTATTCTCCCCTACATGTTCTTCATAGGAATATACGCATTCACGGGGTCCCTGCTTGAGAGCTTCAAAAAATTCAACATATACAACATAGCTCCTCTGGTTTTTAATATTACTCTGATAGCGTCTGTTCTGATTTTCTACAGAGAGCATCCGCTTAAATCAATCGGACTGGGAGTTTTGATCGGAGTGATTTTAGAGACTCTTTTCCTTTTCATTGACCTGAGAAAGCTTCCGTCAAAATACAATTTCCGCGCTGATTTCAAAGATCCAAGAATAAAAAAGACTTTCCGTCTTCTTGTGCCGATTCTCGGCGGCTCAGGAATAGAGAAGCTCGCAATTTACATTGACAGAATAATGGCTTCGCTTTTAAACACCGGAGCAATATCCGCGCTTCATTTCTCATTTCTTCTCACCGACCTTCCCTTTGCGGTCTTTTCGATTGCCATAAGCAAGGTGATACACCCGTACATATCGGAAAAAGAGAATTATTCCTCAAAGGAGAGATTTTCGCGCTATATCAGAAGAGGAATATTCCTCAACGTGCTTGTTCTGCTTCCTGTGACAATAATCTTCATTATATTCGCCAGACAGATAGTTCAGCTTGTTTATATGAGGGGAGCTTTTGATTCTAAATCAGTGGAGCTCACCATTTCGCCCTTTATCTATTATACTCTCGGACTTATTCCCATGGGTCTCGTTCAGCTCTACTCAAAGGCTTTTTATTCGCTTCTGAATACAAAGACGCCTCTTTACGCGGCTTTAATCTCCACTCTTATAAACATACTCTGCAACATAATACTTATGCCGAGAATGGGAGCGGGAGGCCTCGCCCTGGGAACATCTATCTCCGTTTGGTTTAATGCGGCATTTCTCTTCTTCAAATTAAAGCAGAGGATAAGCAAAATATGATTGTTACAACGGGAATAGACATAATTGAGGTAAAGAGAATCAAAGAAAAATTCTCAAAGGAT
This sequence comes from bacterium, assembly GCA_028698175.1. Taxonomy (GTDB): domain Bacteria; phylum Hydrothermota; class 32-111; order 32-111; family 32-111; genus UBA2202. The sequence goes on from JAQVDU010000082.1 coordinate 3,066, forward strand.
GACAGATTCATCAATCTGATATTTACTGAGAATGAAATCAATCAGGTGAAAAACCTTGAGATAAAGTATCTTGTATTAGCAGGCAAATGGGCGTCAAAAGAGGCGTTTTCAAAAGCAATCGGAACCGGCATAGGAGAGGAGCTCGACTGGAAGGATATTGAGATACAAAACGACATAACTGGGAAGCCGGAACTTTGCGTGAGCGATGAAATAATCGCCAAATTCAGAATAAAATCGGTCTCTCTTTCAATATCCCACGTTTCGGATTACGCGGTCGCTTCAGTTGTCCTTCTTATTGACTAAATTGATAATCCTCTTCTTCATCGCCTTGACGTTTGTCTTGTCCTTCGGATCCTTCTTTGTCACCGACCTTAAGAAGTCGCCGTAGCTTTTAATAAGATATTTGTTGCTCTCCTTTGAAATTATTTTGTAGATTGTTATATACTCCTCGTAACTTCCCACAGCTCCTTTGTTTTTCATTATAAGAAGAGTGGTGGGAAACTCGGAAAGGTAGTTTGAGAGCGCCTGTCTCGCAGGACGGCTCTTCTCGCTCTTTAAAACAGTGACAAAGTGCTCGCAAAGGTCATACTTGTGTTTTCTCAAAGCCTCCGCCGCCTCAACCTTTATTCTGTAGCTTCCTGAATTATAGACGTCCTTTACAAAATCAAGAGACAAAGCCGTATCAAGACAGCCGATGGAATAGAGGGCGAGCTGTATTGATTTTTCGTCTTTTGAGTAACACTCTTCTTTGAGCTTTAAAAAAGCTTTGTTCATTTTTATTTCGCCTAGCATGTATATCACATTGCGCTTTTTGATGAGGTCATTGGTCTTGAGTTGTAAAAGAAGCGAATCTTTGTGGCTTATCTTCGCTTGTTTGAAAAACTCTATTATAGCTCGCAGTTCAAGCCCGTCTTCAGTTGACAGCTTCTCCGTCATTATATGCTTGAAAGCTTCATCGGGTCTTTCAAAGAGCATCTGCCTTGCCTTCTGCACTTTGAATTTATTGTCTCTGACATCCCACTCTGATGCGATTTCAAAGAGCTCCTCAATAGGAAGGTTCTTTGGTATTTCAAAAGTGTCTTTCAAAGCATCTTCGAATTTCACAGGAGCATCCATTCCCACGCCGTAATACTTGTTTATCCAGCTTATTGAATCTTTCTCACCCGCCTTTGTGTAAAAATCCTCTCCTTCAAGGTCGAGAAAGACTCCGAATCCGTAAAATCCCCTTGATTCATTGACGTCTCCGCATGCGAAATTCTCCCTTGAGTAATAAGAATCATCTCCCTCTCTGTCCAGGAGAATGCCTACGGAATTGTTAAGGCCGGCCCCCTGTCCGCCGGAAACCGTGTATGTATCATTTCCTTTTTTGTCGCAAAGCATCCCAACTCCGAAATCGTGGCCCTCTCCCTGCGACGGTCCGAATCTTGAGAAGTACATGTCGTCTCCTCTGTAATCAAATAGCCCTCCAACTGAGAGGTGTATTCCCGCGCCCTGAGCGTACTGGGCTGAAGAGTAATAGTCATTTCCCTGAAAATCAAAGAGAAGGCCTATGCTGTGCCAGTATGATGAGCCCTGTCCGAATACAGAAGCATTGTACGTGTCATTTCCTTTGAAATCTGCCAGTATTCCGATTCCTCCGCCTGTCCTCGGCCTCAATCCGAAGCCGAACCCCTGACTCATGGCGAGATAATCGTTTTCAAGAAGAGGAGCGTGAGAAAAATGCATTCCAGCCCTGTATGAATCGTTTCCCGCGGAATCAAGAAGCACTCCTGTGCCTTTTACGAATCCGAAGCCCTGGGCAAAACATGACGCTGAATAGACATCGTCTCCCTCTTTGTCTATTAGTTCGCCGTAACCGTAAAAAGAGGCGCCCTGAGACATAATCCCTGACGAATAAACATCGTTTCCACCATCGTCAATCAGCTGTGAAAATCCTATGAATGATGTTCCGAGCGAGAAGTTGCCGGTATTGTATCTGTCATTGCCTTCCATGTCATAAAGAAACTGGACTCCGTTTATGGAACCGTAGGATACCTTGAAAGAATCCGTGGTTTCATAATTGTCATTTCCGGAAAAATCCACTATGAATCTTGTGCGCATCGTATAAGGATAAACCACCCCTGAGGAGTTTATGTATCTGTCGTCCCCTCCGAGGTCTATTATGAAATCTGCATCGTCATAGTAAGTGTTTGAATAAATGTCTCCTATCACTATTCTTCCGGCGGATATGACACTGTCACAAGGAAAGAGAAGACCTTCCGCGAACATCTCAGTGAGGCGCTTTTTGTACCCATTGACGAATCCCTTTATCTCATCGAATTTAGAGGTCACGCTCTGCATGTATGTTATGAGGGAATCGGCTGTGAGATTGTTTGTGTCAACATTCTGCCCGAGATTCTGCTCAATTATTCCTTTGTATTTGTATGAAAGGGATTCTTCATAAAACATCATCGGGATGACCTGAACAATAGCCCTTGATTTGTCAAATCCCATCTTTTCGTATTTTCTCATTATTGATGCGATGTCTGAGGCAAAAGTGTCAGTCATCATAAAAATATCATTGAATTTCATATACTTAGTGTTTACTACGGCCTTTGAAACCGAATCAAGAATAGTGTACCTTTTCTCCATAAGAAGCAAAGGGTCGTTTAAAAAAGTGTCTGCCAGAGGAAACGAGAATGTGTCATTGATTGAGAAGTCCTTCTTGAAGTTGAGGTCGCTTCTGTAAAAGCCCATATCCTTCAATTTTTCCTCCACTACCATGTAATCGCTCTTCTCTTCCGCAGAAGCAAAGAATGATAAAACCAGTAAAAGACAGATCAACGAATTTTTAAAAAACATAACATCTTTCCTTTTTCAAATGTTATTTCAGCTCTCTTCTCTTTGATAAAGTTGCTCACCCCTATCGGATTTTTTCTTGAAAGAACCGCGCCCCGATATTCGTATTCAAACCCTTTAGATTTGATCTTTCCGCACTCGGCTGTCACTGAAAAGAACGACACCTGAAAGTTTTTCATATTCTCAAAAACATATTTTCTTTTGTCATTGAGAATGAATATGTCCTCTCTCTCAGTCAGTATGTGAATTTCTTTGGAGTGATATTTTTCAAGCAGACTTAAAGCAACATAAAAATGGTCATTTCTATCACCGGAGACTCCGGTTATGTAAATCCACTGAAAAGCAGAGAGTAATGCGTATTTTAATGCCAGCTCAACATCTGTCTCATCCTTTGCTTTTGGAAAACGCAAAACAGGAATTCTGTTGGGGACTTTTCTCGCAGGAAGAGAATCGAAATCTCCGATGACAGCTATCGGCTCTGCAATTGACTTTATAAGGTTGTAACCTCCGTCAGCCGCAATAACGAAATCAAATGATTTTATTATTTCAGCCGGGCAGATTCTCTCGCCTGCTCCGACTATAAGAACGGATTTATTCATTACAAATTATAATACGATTCAAAGAAAATAAGTCAATAGACGCGAATCACTTGATTTTTAAATGAATTTATTGTATCATTTATTAAATACAAAAGATGGAGAATAAATGAATATTGTAATAGACACTGAATCGCCACTCGCAGTTTACCTTCAGATTAAAAACCAAATTAAAGGCCTTATAAATTCAGGCGAGATAGCGCAATCAACAAAACTTCCATCCATAAGAAAGCTCGCTTCCCTCCTCGGAGTGGCAATAAATACTGTGGCGAGAGCATACTATGAGCTTGAGGAGGAGAAAATCATCAAGCTTGACGGCAGAAGGGGCACAGTGGTAGTTGGAGCGGCAGATATAAATATGGATGACAGGAGAATGTTCCTTGAACGCCTCACAGAGGAGTTCCTTCTCAGAAGCAAGGAGTACCAGTATTCACAGGAAGAGATTGAGACAATCATAAAGGAAAAGTTCAAAGAGATATATTGATGATCTTGAATATCGGAAAAGAAATAAAAAATACCTTCAGAAATCTTGACCCTTCCTCAACTTACATAGTCGGCGGCTTCGTGAGAGACAAGCTGATGCATAGAAAACCGAAGGATATTGACATTGTTTCATCACTCTCTGTTGAGGAGATCTCAAAAAGACTCAAACTCAGCCCTTATATTGTTAATGACAGATTCAATACAGCCCGTTTTTACGCGAAGTCTATTTTTATCGATTATAACGCTGTTGACGATCTGAACCTTGACTTAAAACGAAGAGATTTCACCATCAATTCGATAGCATGTGATTTGAATGGCAATATTCACGACCCATTAAACGGCATAAGTGATATTAATAAAGGAATTATACGCCTTTCTTCATGCAATTCTTTAAATGATGATCCTTTAAGGATACTCAGAGCATTCAGGCTGAAACACCAGCTTAATTTCAAATTTTCAAGAGGATTATTGACTTTAGCGAGAAAAAGCGCGAAACAGATTGAATCGGTTCCTAAAGAGAGAATCTATGTTGAGCTTAAGGAACTCTTATCCAAAAACAACAGGGGAAAAGTTTTCAGGGAGCTTCATGCCTCATCAATTCTCCTGAGGTTATTCCCCCAGCTTTTGCCTGCTGAATCTTTTATTCATGTAAAGCACAAATCCAGATACCTTCTCGGACACCTTTTAAATACGGCAGAATGTGTTGACGAAGTCCTCTCTTTGAAGCTTCCGCGCGAATTCTCCGAATACGCAAATAAATATATCTTTGAGATTTACCTCTCCGCTCTTCTGCATGACACTTTCAAGCCGGAATGCTTTACAATAGAGAAAAACAAGCAGAGGTTTTTCAACCATGATATAATTGCTTCTGTGAGAATGGGAAAGATTTTAAAAGAGACCATAAAAGCATCCAATGAAGAGGCGGCAAGGGTGGCTCTTCTTATAAAACTGCACATGAGGCCCCATTTTCTTTTGAATCAAAACGCAACTGACAGAGGAGTGTACCGGCTATTCAGAGATGCAGGCGGAGATGCTTCCGGCCTGCTGATTCTCTGCATGGCTGACATACTGTCGAGCGAAGGAAGAGTCGAAACGGGTTATGTCAGGCTCTTCAAAAGAATGAAGCGGATTGAAAAAAAGATTTCATCTAAGCAGGTGCGTCTTTTAAACGGCGATGAGATTATGGCGCATTTTAAACTTCAGCAGGGTAAAATCATAGGAGAGATGCTTGACTCCGGAAACAGCTGGGCTGTAGAAAACAGCGTATCCGATAAAAAAATCATTCTCAGGTATCTTAAAGAAAAATTTTCTCTCTAAATTAACACATTCCCGTCCTTCATATTCACAACCGTGTCTGCATACTGAAGAAGCTCTTCATTATGGGTTATGATTATAAAGGTCTTCTTCTTTTCATAATTTATCTTCTTAAAAAGCTCCATAACCGATTTGGTGTTCTTTGAATCAAGATTGCCGGTCGGTTCGTCAGCCAGAATGACGTCAGGGTCGTTTATAAGAGCCCTGCAGATGGCTACCCTCTGCTGTTCTCCTCCGGAGAGCTCATTCGGTTTGTGCAGTATTCTCTCCTCCAGGCCCATCTCTGCCAGAAGCTGCTTTGCCGTTTTTGATGCGGCGGAAAAGTTGGAGGTCATGAAAAGCGACGGCAGCATGACATTCTCGTATGCCAAAAACTCATTCAAAAGGTAGTGAAACTGAAAAATGAATCCCACCCTCTGATTTCTCCATTTCGCCTGTTTTGTGTCGGAGAGCTTGTGTATGTTCTCTCCCCTGAAAAGAACGCTTCCCTCGGAAGGAGAAT
>JAQVDU010000007.1 GCA_028698175.1 bacterium
TATTCTGAAATCCCTGCATACGCCGGAGAGAGTGAATATGCTATTCATACCTTATCGCCTTCACGGCGTCCATTGACGCCGCTTTCATTGCAGGATATAGAGTCGCTATAAATGCAACAACTATGGTCAGAAGAAGCACGAATGCAATATCAAGAATCTGCACGTCCACGGGAAGTTTGTCCAATAGGTAAACCTGTCCGGGCAAATCAATGAATTTGTACTTTGACAGAAAATAGCAGGCTGTAAGCCCTGCTAAAAGGCCGGTCACTGTTCCTATAAGATTTATTATGACTCCCTGATAAATATAGATCCTCAGTATTTCATTCTTTGAAAGTCCGAGCGTCTTGAGCACTCCGATTTCGGTAGTTCGTTCCATCACAATCATTATAAGGGTGGTGATAATATTGAATGCCGCCACAATTATTACAAGCAGGAGTATAAGGAACATTATCTTTTTTTCAAGGGCTAGCGCCGCAAAGAGAGAGCCGTTGAGCTCTATCCAGTTGTTTGTTCTGTACGGATAGCCGAGTTTTTTTTCTATTTTTGCGGCAAGCTCCGGCGCCTTGTAAATGTCCTTTATCCTGAGTTCCACTCCTGTAACACCTTTATTGAGGCCGAATATTTCAGAAGCCCTCTCTATCGGTATGTAAATAAGCTCTGAATTGTACTGGTACATTCCGGCGTCAAAGACTCCTGAAACAGTGAACTGAGATAATTTCGGTATCAGAGAACCCATCGTCTCTGTTGACCCGAAGGGTGTTGCAACGGTAATTAGGTCGCCGGTATGAGCCCTTATGTCTTCAGCCAGGTCAATTCCGATATAAAGCTCATTCTGTTCGCTTGGAACATCTCCGAACTTCAAATGTTTTTTCAGCACCCTGCGAGTTGTCTCATCCTTGATATCAAATCCCCTTATGATTACTCCGTCAGCATAATTTTCGAATTGTATGAGCCCTTTAGAGTATATAAAGGGTGTCATTGATTCGATGTCCTTGAAATCTTTCAGGGAATCTATGATTTCCTGATAATTTTTTACCGGCTCATTGAAGTATTTTAAGACTACTATGTGGCTGTTGATGTCTACTATTCTCTCCTTGACATCCTTCTGAAATCCGTTCATCACAGAAAGAACTATTATAAGGGATGCGACTCCGATGAATATTCCGCCTATGGCTATTCCGGTGGTTATGTATCCGAATATAGTCTTTCTTCTTCCGAAGAGATGCCTTGACGCTATAAATAGCAGACGGTTCATTTTTCCTTTTTGAGAAGCGGAAACAAAACGACGTCCCGTATCGTGTGCTGATTAGTCAGAAGCATGACTATTCTGTCTATTCCGAGACCCACTCCTCCGGTGGGAGGCATTCCGTACATCAATGAATCAATGAAATCCTCATCCATCTGGAATGCTTCAGCATCTCCCTGCTGTCTCTCCTCAACCTGCTTCATGAATCTCTCTCTCTGGTCAAGCGGGTCGTTTAGCTCGGAGAAAGAGTTGCCCACCTCCATTCCCGCGATTATCGGCTCAAACCTCTCGACTACTCCATCTATCTCGCGGTGTTTCCTCGCAAGAGGAGAAATCTCAAGAGGGTGGTTTATCACGAAAGACGGATTTATAAGGTCTTTCTGTACCTTTTCAGAGAATATTTCATCAAGTATCTTGCCGTAGGTCTTCTTGCCGTCAAGGTCAATGTTGAGTCTCTTTGCTATATCCTTCAGCTCATCTGTATTCTTGTTTCTCACGTCGAATCCGGTCTTCTCTTCAATCGACTTGAAAAAATCCACTCTTTTCCACGGCCGCGTAAAATCGATTTCTTTGTCTGCATAAACGATTTTCTTTCCCGGAACAAGAATATCAAATATTTCCTCGACTATATTCATCATGTCATTGTAATCAGCATATGCCTGATAAAACTCGACCTGGGTGAACTCAGGGTTGTGCGTCCTGTCAATGCCCTCATTCCGGAAGTCCTTTGCGAACTCAAAAACCCTGTTTATTCCGCCCACTATCAAGCGCTTCAGATAAAGCTCATTTGCGATTCTGAGATAAAGCTCCATGTCGTGGGTGTTATGGTGAGTGACAAAGGGCTGGGCAAATGCGCCTCCGTAAATCGGCTGAAGTATGGGCGTCTCGACCTCCAGATACCCCCGCTCAGACAGAAACCGGCGAATTGAAGAGATTATTTCGGTTCTCCTCCTGAATACAAGTTTTGATTCGTCGTTGGCTATAAGGTCAAGATACCTCTTTCTGTACCTCACTTCAACGTCCTTTAAACCGTGAAACTTTTCCGGCAGAGGTTTAAGCGCCTTTGAAAGTATGTCAATATCTGTTGCCGCTATTGTGAGCTCTCCGGAATGCGTCATAAAGAGCTTGCCCTTCACTCCCACGATGTCGCCTATGTCAAAGAGCTTGGCGGCAAGGTATTTCTGCTCTCCGACAATGTCCTTCTTTACGTAAACCTGTATCTTTTCGATTTCATCCTTGACGTCTATGAACATCACTTTTCCGTGCGCCCTTTCAGACATCATTCTTCCGGCTATAGAAATTTCAATCTCTTTGTCAACGAACTCCTCTTTCTTCTCTATAAGCTCTCTTACAGAATGTGTAGGGCTGAATGAATACTTGTATGGCTCTATTCCCATCTCCCTAAGCTTTTTGAGATTCTCGACCATCTGCTTTTCAAGTACATTAAGGTCTATATTATTCTGCTCCATCTGCTCCTCCTCTCTCTTTTGCTCTCAAAATGAGATACTCTTTTATGAATTGGTCGATATTGCCGTCCATAACCGAATCAACGTCGCTCGTCTCATGCCTTGTCCTCAGGTCTTTCACCATCTTGTACGGATACATGACGTAAGAGCGGATCTGATTGCCGAACTCTATCGCTGATTTCTTTTCAAGCTTTGACGAAAGTTTCTCATCCTCAATCTGCTTGAAATGCTCATACACCTTTGCCTTCAATACCTTCATCGCGTTCTCTTTGTTCTGAAGCTGGGACCGCTCTGTCTGTGATTTCGCAAAGAGACCTGTCGGTATGTGGGTTATCCTTATCGCAGTTGAGACCTTGTTCACATTCTGGCCTCCGGGACCGCCCGCTCTGAATGCATCCACTCTCAGCTCATTCTCGTCAAGCTCAAAGTCGACATTTTCCTCAATGTCCGGAAGAACGTAGACTGCCGCGAATGAGGTGTGGCGCCTTCCGTTTGCATCAAATGGAGAGACGCGCACAAGGCGGTGCACTCCAATCTCTGCCTTAAGGTAACCGTAGGCGTACTCGCCTTCAATGTCTATCGATACTGATTTAATTCCGGCCACCTCTGCCGGCTCATTGTCTATTATTGTGTATTTGAAATTCATCTTCTGAAAGTACTTCATGTACATTCTTAAAAGCATTTCAGCCCAGTCACAGCTTTCAGTGCCGCCTGAGCCCGGATGGATAGTCATAATCGCGCTTGATGAATCAAGTTCGTCAGTGAAGAGCAATTCCGTCTGTAGCTTTCCGATGTTGACGGAGAGAGAATCTATCATTCTTTCAATTTCCAGTTGTGATGATTCGTCGGCTATCTCGGCAAGGCCGACTACAGACGAATAGTCATCCTTAACCGATTCAAACAAGGATATCCTGTCCTTGACTACTTTGAGCTTTTTGTTGACTGATTTTGCCTCTTTCTGATTCGACCAGAAATCGGCCTTTGACATCCTCTCTTCAAATGAGGATACCTCACTCTTCCACTTTTCAAGCCTCACATGGGCAGTCAGGTCAGTGTAATCCTGTTTTAGAATGTCATACTTCTCTTTTATTCTTGTTTCAAGCATAGCTTGTTATTATATAATGATTTACTTGTATTGTCAATAATAAGAGGGTATAAAACTATAAACCATACCCCGTCCCTATTAATAAGAACGACTCAAAAGACGCAGTCGACTCGCAACTCATAACTCGTGCTGTTTTTGCATTTATTCTTAAAGGTGGATACACGCAGGTCCCTCTCTGCGCATATTGACTATGAAATTTTATGTGTTATTATTTCATTTTAAATAAAGGAGTTAAGTATGACATTTTATCTTGAATTTGTAAAATCCAATCCTCTTCTCGCAGCATTCATACAGTTTGCACTGCTCGGATTTCTGGGAGAGATTGTCTCTTACTTCATTACAAAGAAACCTCTTAGAGAGGTCGGCAACTGGCTTCAGATAATCCTTAAGATGGTCGCCTGGGGAATACTGGGAATAATAATCAAATACGGATTCACAGGAATGCGCGGTTTTTTAAACAATCTCATTGAACACAATATGTTTATGTATGTTAAGAGCGGAACTGTTATGTATGCTTTTTTCCTCTCTGTTTTCACCAACATTCTTTTCGGACCCCAGATGATGGCTTTTCACAGAGTCGAAGAAAATATTATTATGAGGCGAAAGGGATTTGAAGGAATAGAAAATTCATTCAAAACTCTGATATGGTTCTGGATACCTGCGCACACCGTTACATTCTCCCTTCCTGCCGACTATCAGATAGGCCTTGCGGCTCTGTGGTCTGTAGTTCTGGGAATCATCCTCGGTTCGTCTAAGAAGACAAAAAAGCAGTAATCTATATTCCGTCCTGCTCTTCAAGCTTTGCCTTGAAATTCTTTATCTGAAGAAGAAAGGTCAGAGATATGACAATGCATATTCCGCCCGAGAGCAAGAGTGTTGATGTGACTCCCAGAATCTCTTTCTTCGCAAGATAGCCCATCAGCAGGTTTCCTATGGGAGCCATGCCCAAAAATGCAAGATTATAGAAACTCATCACCCTCCCCCGCATTCTGTCATCGACAATTGTCTGCAGTATTGTATTTCCCACAGAGACCTGAGAGACCATGCCGAAGCCCACTAGAAACATCAGAGACAGAGACAATGCCGGTACTCTTGATAAAGACAAAAGCACCAAACCCGTTCCGAATATCGAGCCTGCGATGCTTATAAGCTTGACAAGAGTTTTGAAATGCTTCCTCGACGCAATGAATATTGCTCCCGAGAATGCCCCGAAGCCTATGGAGCCCATCATAAACCCGAGCATTTTGGGGCCTGAGCCAAGTGTCTCCTTCACATAGACGGGTAGAAGCGTATTGTAGGACATTCCGAAAACGGAAATCACTGTCACAAGGATAAGAATTGATTTTATGGCTCGATGATTGTAAGAATATTTAAACCCCTCTTTGAAATTAAAGAAGAAATTGTTCGAGTTGGTCTCTATTTTTCTCTTCTCGATTTTCATCATAAAAAGCGCTATCAGCACAGAGAGAAAGCTTATTCCATTTAAAAGAAAGCACATCTGCTCTCCGAATGACGCTATTATCAGTCCCGCAACAGCCGGTCCTATAAGCCGAGCTCCGTTGAACATCGCGCTGTTGAGGGCGATTGCATTGACGAGGTCCTCCTTCTCCGTAACTATCTCAAAGATGAATGAGTGGCGCGTCGGCGCATCTACGGCATTCATTATGCCTGCCAGGAGAGTGAGAAGAAAAATCAACTCTATAGTGGCTCTGTCAGTATAAACAAGAAATGCGAGCATCAGCGCAAAGACCATCAGAGAGGTCTGAGTTATGTACATTATCTTTCTTCTGTCAAACCTGTCTGCTATCACCCCTCCGAAGGGGGTTATGAAGAGGTTGGGAATCAAAGAGGCAAAGGAGACAAGGCCGAGCATGAACGGAGAATCCGTCAGGCGGTATACAAGCCAGGCGCCTGCGATCTGCTGCATCCAAGTGCCTATGAGAGAGACCCCCTGTCCGAAGAAAAAGAGCCTGTAGTTGCGGTACCTGAATGCCCTGAGAGTGTGGGTTAACCTCTCTTTCGCACTTGAAAAAAGCTTATCTCTTTTCATAGTGCGTCATTGTCTATGCTGTATTCAAAATCTGCTTTTAAATCATCTATCATCTCTTTCACCTCTTTAAAGTCAGAGTATATAACGTACATCTCTGCTCTGTATAAATTATTGACCTTTTCCACGTAATGGAATCCGGGAGGAAGAATCTTGACTCTCTTTCCTCTGCGCTTTTGGAGTTCTTCGTATATTTCATAAAGGTTTTCAAGGGCTTTGTCCTTTTCTCTGTTCTTGTGCATTATTCTCAGCATCCTTCTGTAAGGAGGAAATCCGTGGGATTCCCGCCTCAAAAGCTCTTCGCCTATGAATTTCAGATAGTCAAGATTCTCTATGAAATCCTTCAGATGGATCCCCGAAGGTCCTATCTCGACGAGTATCTTGCCCCTCTCATCTCTTCTGCCGGCCCTTCCGGCAGTCTGCACAAGCATCTGCATGAACCTCTCTTCGCTCCTTATATCCGGAATGTTGATGACAGAGTCCGCATTCAGTATTACTGCGGTGTTTATGTCGGGTATATCGTAGCCTTTTGAAACCATCTGAGTTCCGATGAGTATGTGCGCCTCTCTCTTCATAACCTTTTCCAATATCCTCTTCCTCTCCCCTTTCCTTCGGGTCGAGTCAGTGTCGAACCTCTCTATTTCGGCTTCCGGAAATATCTTCTTGAAAACGCTCTCAACCATCTCCGTGCCCCACACTCCGGCGGAGACAATCTCTCCTCCGCAGTGAGAACACCTCGATGTTATCTTCTTTGTGCTTCCGCAGTAGTGGCATACGAACTCTTTTGAGGATTTGTGATATGAGTATGAAACAGAACAGTTGTCGCATTTGAAAAACTCCCCGCATTTCGAGCACTTGTAGAGATTGAGGTATCCCCTTCTGTTCAAAAAAAGAAGAACCTGCTTTCCCTGCGAAAGCGTCTTTGACACTTCCTCAATGGCCAGACTTGCCACGTTCTTATGGGCTACAGTGTTGAATATTATCTTTACTTCCGGCTGAAGGGTATCAAGGAACCTCTTTTCAAGTTTAAGAAGGTTGTATTTGCCGCTCTTGACGTTTGCATACGTCTCTGATGACGGAGTGGCGCTCACCAAAAGCACTGGAGCGCTGTTTAAAAAGCTTCTGTACACCGCGCAGTCCCTTCCACTGTAGTAAGGAGCGGCGTCAAACTGCTTGTATGACTGGTCCTGCTCTTCATCAACTATGACAAGTCCGAGATTTTTTAGGGGCGCAAAGACTGCGGACCGGGTGCCAACGACTATCCTCTTCTCTCCAGAGAGTATCTTGTGAAAATAAAAATTGTACTCCCCCTCAGTCAGCTCCGAATGGACTCTTGCAGTGATAAGAGAGCCGAATTCCTCCGAAATTCTTTTGAAGAAAAAGTCGGCGAGTCCTATCTCTGGAAACATCAGAAGAACGGATTTCTGCGTATTGTCTATTATATGATGAATCAGTTTGAAATAAACCTCTGTCTTTCCGGTCGAAGGTTTGCCGTACAATAGATAGCCCTGATGCTTTGATTCGTTTATACTTTTTTGAACTTCAAGAAACGCCTTCTCCTGCTCATCTGAGAGCTGGACAGCTCTCTTTTTCGGCGGTATGTATCCGGCGATATCCTCTCTGACTCTCTTGTCGTTTAAACAGGATTCAAACTCCGTTTCGCTTTTTAAAATCTTGACAGCTTCGCTCCTGGTGAAGGGTCTCTCCTTGGAGCGGATAAACAGTTCAAGATGTTTGTCTGTTTTTGAAATGCATACGTACTTTCTCTTTGTTTCAACATGGGAAACCATGAACTGCCTGTAAATGTCTCCCATTGAACTGAAGTAATACTCTTTGGCCCATCTCATGAAATCCAAGTATTCTCTCTGAAGATTTTCTGTGAAAAGCACTCTCTCAATGCTTTTAAGCTTTTTAACAATTGAAGAACCATCAAATCCCATGACAATTCCCAATAGTTTTTTCTTTCTGAAATCGATTTCGACTATACTGCCCTCAAAGACAGAATCTTCCAGATTTACAGGAACAAGATAATCAAATCCGCAATCATTTTTGAAATAAACAAGAACCTTTGCGATTTTCATTTTTAAAAAACAGCAAATATGAAGGATTTCGGAATTGAGACAACGGCTTTAATTCCGTATGAAAGAAGAAGGTAGGAAAAAAGAACCGAGAAGAGAAGGGAAATAATCACAATCGGATATGACACCAATGGCGAGTACCTGCTAAGGTCAGGCTGCTTCATTGTGAATATATCCTTTAAGGCTGATATAAGAAATTGCATGAAGAGAATACCGCTAAATGCAATCACAAAGGGTATATATTTTTCTTTTACGACATAACTAAGAAGCGAAACTCCTATCGCGAGTATTGGAATAGAATAGGGTGACAAAGCGATAAGGGGTGTTACATCCTCTGTCTTTACCTCTCCCCCGTCAGATGTGGTTGCCTGAAACTTGTAAACCTTTTTGAATGAGAGAAGCGCAAAGAGCATGTGAGTCGCTTCGTGCTGGAAGGTCTCAAAGAATAGGGTGTTCTCCCTGAGCGGCCTTATGAAGAGTTTCATCATAAGATAGAATGTTCCTCCAAGATAAAACCAGAAATGGTTCATTGTGAAAAGCCATGAAAACTCTATCGATTTAAAAACAAAAACAGCGGACATAAACGAATACGCGAATACAATAAGATATACTAGAACGGAAAGTATCATTTATCGAGAAGGGCTCTTGCGTGTTTTTCAGCCGTCTCAGGCGACAGAGATGAGCCGAGAAGGCGTCCTATCTCCTTCACTCTGTCATTATTTTCTATCACTTCCGCAGAAATGGATTTTTTCTTTTTCTGCACAAGTATGTGTCTCTCACCCTTTGCGGCGATCTGAGGAAGATGCGTAATTGCAATTATCTGCCTGTTTTTAGAGGCAGACGACATTGAATCAGCCACCATAACTGCTGTCTCGCCGCTTATTCCCTGATCTATTTCATCGAAGATCATTGTGCCTACAGGGTCAGACTCATTCAAAGCGCTCTTTACGGCGAGCATCACCCTGGAGATTTCCCCTCCTGAGGCAATCTTTCTTAGCGGCATTCCTTCGGGAGAGAACCTGTTAGAAAGGTATATCTCAAGCGAGTCGTATCCGTTATCAAATACAGTATCTTCGCTGTAGTCAATCCTCACTCGCACTTCCGAATCTGCCATGTTCAGATTCTTGAGGGTTTTATTGACTCTCTTTTCAAAAATCGAAGAGACTCTTGTCCGCCTCTCATGAAGCTTCGCCGCCGTTTCACTGAGCCTCTGAAGAGCTTCGTTCATTGATTCTTTTATGAGAGAGAGGGTCAGCGAAGGATTCTCAATCATTTTAAGCTGATCTTTTGTTTTCTCAGCCAAAAGCTGAAGCTCGTTTAAATCGCATCTGTATTTCTTCTTTAGTCTTTCGAGATTATCATATACTTTTCTGCTTGATGCAAGTATTTCCTCATCATATACTATTGATTCCGAAAGAGATTCCAGGTCTCTTTCAAGGTCGGTAGAGAGAGATGTAATGTCAGAAAGCTGATTTAAAAGGACATCTGCCCTCTTTGTCCTTTTTGCTGTTTCAGACAGGTGCTTTTTCAAAGAAGCGAGAAAACCGTTCAGAGACGGGTTCTCATCGGAAGAAAAGAGTGCGAGAGCCATGCTTATGCTCTCCTTTATCTCCTCTGAAGATTCCATCTCCCTGAGGCTGTTCACAAGCTCATCCTCGTTTATTCCATTCAAACCTGCTTCAGAAAGCTCTCTGTCTGTGTATTCGAGCATCTCTCTTTCTCTCTGCGCCTCCTCCATCTTCTTTGTCGCATCTTCCAGTTTTTCAGAGAGGGCTCTGAACTCGGAGTGTATGGCTTTAAATTCGGAAATAAGTTCATCATTGCCGGCCATAATGTCAATAACTTTTATGTGATACTCTCTTTTCAGAAGAAGCTGATGCTCATGCTGGCCGTGAATGTCAAAAAGAAGAGCGCCCACTTTTTTCAGGATCTGTCCGCTTACTGGAACATCATTCAGATAGGTCGAGCTCCTCCCGTCCTTTCTGAAGCTTCTCCGTATGATGACAGGATTCTCCGCGTCAATCTCTATCGACCTGAGTTCCTCCAGAATCGCATCCGAGAGCTCGAATATTCCGACTATTGAACCTGTCTTTGTTTTGTCCAAGAGCTCAATCTCCACTCTCTCTCCTGTCAGAGTGAGAAGAGTGCTCACAAGCATGGTCTTGCCTGCTCCCGTCTCGCCGGTTATTACGTTGAACTTTGGTGAAAACTCGATTGAAGCATTGTCAATGAAAGATACGTTTTCAAGAATAAGCTGCTTTATCATTCCCTCGGGTCCCTCCCGAAATAGAATTTTTCCTTCATTATCGATATGAAGTCAATGTCCGGAAATTTTATCAGAGAGACTCTCTTTCTGCTTCTGTAAATGATTGCAGACGATCTCTTTTCGATCGGATGCTTTGTCTGGGAATCTCCTGAAATAACTGCGTCTGATGATATCGGAGTCAGTTTGACAATAGATGTCTGCGGAACGACAATAGACCTCTGCACAAGAAGATGAGGGCAGATGGGAGTTATGACAAAGCAGTCAACGTCTGAAAAGACAATCGGACCGCCGGCCGCCATTGAGTACGCTGTCGAACCTTTGGGTGTAGAAACAATGACACCGTCGGCAGATATTGTCAGAACGTTCTTATCGTCAACGTCGATTTTAATCTTTATCAGCCTCTGAGGCTCCTTTGAGATCATTATGACGTCATTGAAAGCATTTACCTCTACACCTTTAATGTCAGCTCCGAGCATGGAGCAGTTTTCAATAGCGAATTTTTTGTTTTTCACCAAATCAAGCTTTTCCTCCATCTGGCTCTCTTTGACGCTCGAGAGAAACCCCAGAGAACCGAGGTTTATTCCGAGAAGGGGTATAGAAAGAGACGATACTGTTCGTGCTGTTGCAAGCATGGTTCCGTCTCCGCCGAATGACACCGCAAAAGATTCTTTGCCTGCTTTCTTCATTTCCGATGAAGACATCTCTTCTTTGATTGAGCGGATGATTTTCAAGTAGCCGTCTTTCTTTGAAAGAGGATAAATGTCAACACAGTTTTTCTTCGCCCATTTTTCAAACCTAAGAAGAACATTTTTGGATTTCGGTTTTTCAAGATTTGCATTTATGAATGCTCTTTTCATGCTCTCACCGCTGTAAGGACCCTCTCTATTCCGGAAAGGTCCTTTATCATTTTTGCATCCCTGTATTTATTGTCCTGCCTTATGTGCTTTATCACCTCTTTGTGCTGGTTGAATCCTATCTCAACGGCAAGAAGGCCTCCTTTCTTCATGTAAGAGCTTGCAGAATCGATTATGTTTCTCACATGGTCGAGTCCGTCTTCTCCTCCGCAAAGAGCGGATTCCGGCTCAAATTCGCTCACTTCCGGCTGCAAATTCTTTATCTCTTTTTTCGGAATATAGGGCGGATTGGACAGAACAGCATCGAAGATTCTCTTCTTTTTAAGAGCGGAAAACCCATCCGACTGTATCAGATGTATCGAATCTTTGATTCTATTGAGGACTCTGTTCTCTCTCGTTACCCTCAGTGCTCCCTTTGAAATGTCAGTTGCGACATAAGTCATCTTTGGGGCATACTTTGCAATTGAAATTATTATGTTGCCGCTGCCGCAGCCGATGTCAAGCACCCTGAAGCTCTTTTTCCTGTTTTCAAGGCAGAAGTTCAATGCATACTCCACAAGTGTCTCAGTCTCCGGTCGCGGAATAAGGACGTTTCTGTTTATTTTAAACGGAAGAGACATGAACTCGGATTCTCCCACTATGTACTGGACGGGCTCTCTTTTCAGGCGCCTTCTGACAAGCGATTTGAAATAGTTGGCTTCTATCCTCGTCAGAACTTTATTGTAATTTGAGTAAAGATACGTGCGGTCCTTGTTCATGCAGTGCGCCATTATAAGTTCTGCATTGAGTCTGGGCTTTTCTATTCCTGCCTGCTTCATAAGGAATACAGATTCGTCTATAAGATACTTTGCGGTTAAATGCTTTTTTATCAAGACATCTCCAAAAGTTTTCTTTTGTTGTCCTCATCCCTTAGCGGAATGATTATATCGTCAAGCTCTCCGTCGACAATCGCTTCAAGCTTGTAAAGCGTGAGGTTTATCCTGTGGTCTGTCACCCTTCTCTCAGGGTAATTGTAGGTGCGGATTCTCTCCGACCTGTCTCCGGTGCCGACAAGGTCTTTCCTGCTCTTTGAAATCTCCGCCTGCTGCTCCTTTACTTTCTGTTCGTAAAGCCTTGCCTTCATTATTCTCATTGCCTTTTCCCTGTTTTTATGCTGGCTTCTCTCGTCCTGGCAGACGACAACCGTGTTTGTCGGAAGATGAGTTATTCTCACTGCAGTCGCGACCTTGTTTACGTTCTGCCCGCCAGCTCCGGAAGCGTGAAAAATATCGATTTTGAAATCCTTTTCGATTATGTCAAGCTCGACGTCCTCAACCTCCGGAAGAACTGCCACAGTCACTGCCGATGTGTGTATTCTTCCGCTGTTTTCTGTTGATGGAACCCTCTGCACCCTGTGGACTCCGCTCTCAAACTTGAAAAGGCCGTAAGAGTTTTTGCCTTTGATGCCGAATATCATCTCCTTGAACCCTCCAAGCTCTGTCGGATGAAAATCTATCGATTCTACAGCATAACCCTTTGTCTCAGCGTACTTTTTGTACATCCTGAAAAGAACGGCCGCGAAGAGAGCCGCCTCCTCTCCACCGGTCCCGGCACGAATTTCAAAGATTACGTTTTTGTCGTCGTTAGGGTCCTTCGGAATAAGAAGCACGTTTATTTCGCTCACAAGAGTATCTTCAAGAAGCTTCAGCTGTTTGTTCTCTTCAAAAAAAAGATTCTTCATCTCTGCATCTTTCTCTGTCTTCATCATATCGCTGTTCTCTTCAATGTTTTTCCTAACGGTGAAAACAGAGCGAATCTTTTCTATCAAAGGAGTCATGTCAGAATATTTCTTTGAAATCTCTTTGTATTTTTTTGTGTCATTCGCTGTCTTCGGGTCAGCCAGAAGACGCTCCATTTCCATATATTCATCAAGCTTGAGCGTGAGAATCTCGTTCTTCATTTTTCTTGAACTCCGCTCGAGGCTTCAAAAGACGATTTGAGGGATTCTGCTGCGACTTCGATCATGTCGTCTGTCGGCTCCTTTGTAGTAATGTACTGGAAGAGAATCCCGGGCCATACCATGAACTTTACCAGAGGATTTCTGTAAAACTTCCCCGCAAGCATCAGAAGCTCGTATGAGACAGATGCTATAAGAGGTAAAAATATCATGTGATTAAGAAATCTGTTGAACGGATTGTTCGGAATGTTCAGCGTCATGAAGACAAAATAATCTATGACCGCATAGAAGAGAATGGCAGTCAAAAGAGTTATGAAGATGAAGCTAGTGCCGCAGCGCGGATGCTTAGTGGAGTATTTTCTGATGTTTTCAACTGTAAGCTCATCCCCGCTTTCATAAGCATAAATTGTCTTATGCTCTGCCCCATGATACATGAAGAGCCGTTTTATGTCCTTTACGTAACTTATCGCAACAATATAGATTATAAACAGCAAAAACCTGAAACCTCCTGCGAAAAGATTGAAAAGCAGCTGGTTTCCCTGAAGCTTGAGAATCGTGCCCACATAAACGGGCCCGAAGAAAAAAATCCCGAAGCCTATCGCCAGAGAAAGAATTATTGTCAGCGCATTGAGGAGGGTTTCTTTCGCTCCCCCCTTCAAAGTCTCTCCGTATGCGATTGCCGCAGATTTGTTTATGCTCTCATAACCGAGCACCATAGATTCAATGAATGATGCCACGCCTCTGATGAAAGGCAGGTGCAGGAACTTGTTCCTCTCGGTTATCTTTTTGAAAGGTCGTTTTTCAGTCTTTATTGTCTTGTCAGGCTGCCTTACTGAAAGAGCGTAGCCGCCAGGCACCAGCATCATGACGCCTTCAATGACCGCCTGTCCCCCGGCTTTTGGCTTCTCAATTGTCATACTTCTCCTTCAGACTTACATACCTGAGATACTCTTCAAGGTTAGTCACGTTTTTTACTATCAGCTTGTCGTTGTAAATTGAAATGAGGTTTGATTTTTCAAGATTGTCTATCAGATTCTTCAGTTTTTCAATTCCCATTCCCACTATGGGGGCTACTCCTTCGTATGAAAAAGCGAAATCCAGAAGATAGCTTCCGTCCTCCTGCTTTATTCCGTCCTCCTGGGCTTTTGTTATAAGAAAGGCTATCAGTCTCTTTTCATCCGATTTGATCATTAGAAACTTTATCTGCTCGTCAGTGCGCCTTAGTCTCTTTGTAAGTTCTGTGACTATGTACTCAATAAGCGGCTCCTCTCCTATTTTTTTTCTGAATGCCGCCTTGTCGAAAGTTATAAGCTGGGTCTCTCCTTCCGAAACTGCCGTTGCCGAGCGGGAGCTTCCGTCTATTATGGCCATTTCGCCGAAAAAATCCCCTTCAGACAAAACAGCCAGTATCTTCTTCTCTTCGCCCACCTTTTTCACGATTTTAATCTTGCCTGATTTTATGAGATACATTTCGTCTCCGACGTCGCCTTCTCGGAAGAGCACTTCCTGATTCTTTAAAGTCTTTTCAATTCCGACTGAGTCTCCCATATTTTCTCCTTTTTTGTTACAATTTAATGATGCGCGGCATCTCTCTTTTGAATGAATTTCTTTCAAACGCGCTTATGATCTTCTCAATGTCTTTTTTCCTATAACCCAATCTTATTATCTCTTTCACGTTTTTTTTCCTGTCAAAGTAAAGATAGGATATTTCATCAATTGTCTTATAGCACAAACCGAGGTCATTCTCATCCGTCTGCCCCTTCCACAGATCAGCGGACGGTTTTTTAGAGACAATGCATTCGGGAACCGAAAGGTAAACCGCCAAATCAAATATCTGACTCTTAAAAAGAGAACCGAGCGGATTGACCGCGCATGCAAGGTCTCCGAATACCGTGCCGTACCCCATTATTATTTCAGACCTGTTGCTCGTGCCTATAACTATGCCTTTCTCTCTCATCGAAATGTCATACAGAACCGACATTCTCTCTCTTGCGCACTTGTTGCCGAATCGTGTCTTATCGGCTCCCAACTCTTTTTTAAAGTATGCGTCTATCTGGCTTGTTATATCCTTCTCTTCAAGAACCAATCCCGTTATCTCCGCCATCAGCTTCGCATCCTTTCCTGATGACGAATCAGTAGTTTTGTAAGGCATAAATACAGGATGAATTCTGTCTCTGTCCACAGCGAGAGATAAAAGCTTGAGAACAACCGCAGAATCAACTCCTCCGGATAGGCCTAACACAGCCTTCTCTGCCCTGCGCTTCTTCATTTCTGAAGAAAGCTCCCTGGCAAGAGAATCGGCCGTCTTCTTTAAATCCAATTCAGGAACAATTCTCTCGACGGACATCACACCTCCGTTAAATAAATATATATAATAGCAAATTATAAAGGTTAGTCAAGATTCTCAGTCGCCGATGAATTTTCTTGTGATTGACACAACGAACAGACCCATTATTAAAAGGCCTGAAAACGCTTCCGCATTAGCCACAAATCTCATAAAACCCGCGGGATGTATGTCTCCGTAACCGACCGTGGTAAAAGTCACTATTGAAAAATACAATGCCCTCGCCGTTTTCTCTGTAAATGAGAGAAGTTTTACGTTTTCATCCGAAATTAGAAAGCTGCTGCCTGCAAGGTATATGACGGTAAAAAATACAACATTCACAAGGGCAAGGAGAACCATTCTTTCTATTTTGATGCCGTACCCTGTCAGCAGTTCAACGACCTTCATAACGGAGCGGTAGAAAAGAGAAGAGTGAGACCTTCTCTTTGCCTTGAGTTCAAGGAAAAAATACATATCGGCTTCAGAGTAAAACCCGAATGAGCGGAACATGAGTTTGAGCTGTCTGTAAATCTCCTTTATCTGCGACCAGCAGTCCTCATCAATGTTATTTTCATATTCGTCCCTTATGACTTTAAACACTGAAGAGCTTCTCCATTCTGCGCTTTCTGTATTTTCGCCGTAATAATCGGAAACTGAGTTGTCTCTTCCTATAAGTCCAATTTTATTTTTTACAAGCACTGCGAAAGAATTGTCTTCGCGCAATACCTTTACCCTTTGAGAAACGAATCTGGTCGTTGCATCGCATGAGTTGTTGCTTATTTTGAAACCCGCCAGAAGGGAGCCTGTAAAATCGCATCCTTCCAGATTCGAATCGTTTATCTCGGATCTCCTTAAGTCGGCAAAGACGAAAGAGCTTCCGGAGAAGTCAGATTTTTCCATGAGAATTTGGCTGCCTGTCGCCCCGGCAAAGGAGCTGTTCGAAAAATTTGATTGCAGAATTTCGACGTTTGTCATCGACGCAAAATCAAAATGAGATTCTGAAGCGTCCACTCCCTCAAAATGAGCATTGTCAAGGATGGAATGTTCAAAATGGATTCCGGACATTTTTCCGACCGAAGACAGGTGTTTGTCTGAATTTTTCATATAAGCATACTCATTGAATTTTCTCGCAGTGAATCTCTCGTTGGAAAGGTCTATTCCCCTTAAATCAAGAACCACTGAATCTTCCCTCATAGGCAGGTTCAGCTTATCAAGGAACTTTTCAAGTTCCTTCTCCCAATTTTCCGTTGTGCCTATGATGCCGATGATGTTTCTTTTGGCGCTCTTTCATCGTATGATGAATTGTATTTTTCTATCTCCTTCCAGCGGTTTTTGAGAAGAAGTCTTCTGTTTTCAAAGACCTCGTTATTCATCTTAACTTTAACTCCTCAGTCAATGAATCAGTGAATTCGCGCACTTTTCTTTCAATGTCCTCTCCGTACTTTTCTTTCATTTTTCCGGCGAATTCCGTTGCTTTCTTTCGTATATCCTCTGTCTCTCCCTCAATCTCCTCTTTTGTCTTGTTTAAAGCAGAGTTTATTCTCCAAATCACTTCACTCTTGAATTCATTCCATTCTTCGCTGTTAAAGAAGCTTTTTATTTTATCGGCCGCCGATTCTCCGGCTCTAAGAGCATAGTACATGACTCCTCCCATCCCGTCAACTACTTGGCCGTCCTCGAGATTCTTAGCATCTTTGTCTTCTCTCGCCAAAACCACGACATTCTCTGAGTTGTCTTTGAAGACCCTGAAAAACATCGTCCTTGTGTTCATTTTGCCCCTATGTTCCGGGTCGATAATCACAGTAACGAGAGTAGTTCTTCCGTCAAACTCTACCTTCTCCACTTTGCCTATTGACTGATTCTCATGCATCACATCTGAGCGCGGCATTATCGCTGTTTCACCGCTGAACTTTATCAGAAGCTTGAGCGGAGTCATGCAGGAAGTTATCGATAGTAACGTCAAAAGCGCTATAATCATTCTTTTCATCAGGATATCTCCTTTTCCTCGGCATTCTCTCCGTCGCCCCTGACTTTTGTTATTCTGTCGGCCGAACTCTTTATAAAATCAAGGTGTCTTAAAGAAGTTTCATAGGCGTTTTTTGATTTTTGTATGGACTCTCCGATTGATTCATACTGTTTGATGAAATTGTCCACGTGCTTTTTTAGCTTCTCCGATTCTTCCTGTATCTGTTTTGAATGTTTGTAAAATTTATACTGCTTCATGCCCATCATGACAATCGATAGAAAAGCAAAAAGAGTCGAAGGGGATGCGAGCATAACCCTGCTCTTCATAAGACTTTCAAAGAGCTCTGCCCTCTTTGGATTTCCGGTTATATTGAGGCACTCAAAATACAAAGCATCTGAAGGTACGAACATCACGGCAAAATCGGAAGTCGAATTCTCCGGTTTTATGTACTTTGTCGATATTGATGCTGCCGTCTGTTTTATGTTGTCGGCAAATTTTCTGTAAAGGTCATCCTTTGCCTGCTCATTTTTTTCTTCCGTGTATTTTGTGAAGAGTTCGGTGGGAAATTTTGAATCAACCGGAATGATGATGTCTCTATAGAAGATTGCCATGTCAACGACAGAGTTGTCTTTGAATTTATACTGAGTTTTGTACATCTCAGACGGAATTATCTGCGAAACAAATTCCTCAAGTATGAATTCTCCGTAATTTCCCCGCAGTTTCGGCCTGTCAAAAAAATACTTTAAATCCTTCGAAACTTCCGTGGCTGTCCTCTGCTCGATCGTGAGCTTCATGATCGTCTCATTCAGTTCGCGGATCATCTTCATTGATTCTATAGTGTTTGAGGATATCATGTCCTTCGTCTTTTCAAGTTCGTCTTTGTTGCTCCTGACGGTTTCAGTGAGCTCACCCTTCATCAGAAGAAGTTTGTTTTCAATATCAGTGCCGCTAGGATTGTTTTTAAATCGCAGAATAATTGCAAGAAGAGCAATGATGACTGCCGAAAGTATGATGAGAAGAATCAAAAGCAAATAAACCATTTTTACCTCAAAAACATTATACTAGAAAGCTGCTTGCTTGACAATACCGACGACATAAGCCGGTTGACAGATAGAAAGATGGCATATATAATTGTCAGCTGAATGAAGAATATAAGAATGAGTTATTTCGCCAGAACCGCGCTTGCTATTCTGAAAAAGAAGCAGTTCATACTCTATCACAAACCGACCACTTCCTGCAACTGCAGGTGCAAGTTCTGCGATTTTTGGAAGAATAATCCCGCTTCACCCCAGACCAGTACCGAGAACGTAGTAAAAATGCTTGAAGAGGGACAAAAAGAATACTTAACCACATACTCCCTCTGGGGCGGAGAACCGCTAATTGTGAAAGATTTGGGAGTGTGGCTTTCTCACGCAAAAAAACTCGGATACAAGACAAGTCTTTGCACTTCCGGATATCTTCTTGAAGACCGATTTCACGACATAAATAATTTTATCGACATAATTCTTCTGTCCCTTGAGGGAGTTTATGAAGAACAGGACAAGATAAGAAATACCCCCGGTCTTTTTGAGAGAATAGTAAGGGGGTTAAATGTATTTCAGGCAGACAGCCGCGTTAAAATTAAAATCTGGTCTCATATAAATAGACTGAACCGCAAATCAGTTCTGCCGATTCTCAGATTTGCCAAATCGCGCAATCTCACGGTAGAGTTCTTTCCTTCAAATACCTTCTCCGACTACAACGAGGATATAATTTTTGCGATGAAAGAGAGATATGATATATTTTCGGAAATCATGCTCTTGAAAAAAACGGGATGGCCGGTCAACAACTCCATTGAAGCATTAAAGCTGATGAGAGGAGATAAAAATTACAGGTGCAACATGGCGAGGAATGGAGTGCATGTGGATTCTCAGGGAGTATTGACGCCATGCGAAGCCAGATTCGCAGAAAAGATGCTGGGTTACGGAGATTTTCAAAGCGACGGTTTTTCCAAGATACACGACCCTCGCATTTACAATGAAAATGTCAGAAATCTCGAGAAATGCAGAAACTGCCTTTTCCCCTGCATCGCGGAGAGCGCCAACAACATATACGTCCGGGCATGGCTCCGTTTTGCAGATTTTGCCGCAGGAAGGGACTCCTAGTTTTCAGGGCGGTCTTGAAGCGTATTTCTTTAAATCAAACATAATCTCGGAGGAAAAATGGAGAGAAGAATCGATAAAATGAACTGGAGAGAGGTGAAGGAGCGCCTTTTGAAGTCCGACACAGTTATTCTCCCTGTGGGAACGCTTGAAGCGCATTCTGTGACTTCAAACAACACAGACACAATAATTCCCGAAAGGATAGCGGAAATGATCGCTCCGAAGCTCGAATCACTTATACTTCCTCCCATCCCATACGGCGTCACGACCTCCCTCCTTCCCTATCCGGGCTCGGTCGACATAGGAGAAAGCGTCCTCTCTGAAATGATTTTAAACATAGCAAAATCATGCAAAAAAGATTCATTCAAGCACTTTATAATACTCAACGGCCACGGCGGAAACAATAATGCCATTGAGTCCTCCAAAAAGAACATATACCTTCAGACCGGTATGTTCGTATATGTGGTGCACTGGTGGATTTTCGCCTACCCCTTCTGCGAGAAAATATTCAAAGCTGAGGGAGGACACGGAGGAGTCGACGAAACAGCCATGGTTCTTTCAATTGATCCAGATCTCGTAAAAACGAAATATCTGAATGATGAGAATCTTTACTTTGAAGTTTCGCCGGGAATATCTTCCCTGCCAGCTCCCTCCACTGCCATCCTTTACTCGCGCAAGGGCGGAAAGATAAGCGTCAATAAAAGACTCTGCAGAGATTATCATGACAGAGTCATAAATGAGCTTGCCACTGAACTTAAAAAGATGATTTTATCTGCGAAGAGGAATCTTACCTGAAATTCTCAAGAAGTTTGTTGGGGTCGGAGTAAATTATATCAGAGAGAGCCGCCAAGATGTTTGTTTTATTTCTCTTTCCTATCGAATAATAGTAAGGTCGTCTCTGATTAAAACTTTGATATATTTCTCCCGCGTACTTGATTTTATTTTCTTCCGTAAGATACCTGTTGAGAAGGTTGAAGGCATATTCAATGTATTCGGTCTCCTCTTCTTTCGCCCCTGGAAAATAGTTTCGATCGGATTTTTTAAGAGAAATCTTCTCCAGCGCCTCTGATATCAGATCCAGCGGAAGAGATGATTCGACTGCCACTGTTACGTTTGCTCCGGAAAATATTCTCTGGGAAATCAGCCTGTACTCGCCGTCCGAAAGAAGCATGAATGATGAGTCAACCTCGCTGCTCTCTCCCGACCCTTTTCTTATGAGAACGTCATTCAATATCGTTTCATTTGCAATGTTTTCATTTCTCAGATTATCTATATCGGGTTTAGTGAGTTGAGAGAGAAAATAAGCAAGAGATGAAAGAGCTCTTTCTTCGGAAATTTTTAAAGAAAATATCCTCAGATTCGACTGAGGAAGCAGAATTTCGCTTCTCCATTCCGGGAATCTCTCAGAAAGGTCATGAAAAATCATGTCAGAAGCGTACTTCTTCGACCACTCTCTTTCCTCTGTCAGAACATTGCTGAAACAGACAGCAATTTCCGTTCCGGTTTCTTTCTTGTTTCTGTAAAGCAGAGTGATCTGATTTTTAAGGATTTTTTTATCATAATCCCGCCGGTAGTGTTCCGGAAAACTTTTTCTGAATACAAGGTCATGCTTGATTGATGCCAGAAACTCCTTGTAGTCCTTGTACTTAGCGCTGGAGATTTTCTTCAATAGCCCGGACAGTTTGAAATTCGGATTGTCGTGAAAAAGAAAGTTGAGTCTGTAGACAAGCTCTGACAGATTGTTTTCAGATATCATTATATCGTCTTTTGCCTTGGCGAGTCCTTTTAAAAAAGACGCTTCGCTCTGGGAAGTGTCCACTGCGGAGGCAGTCACAAGAAAATAGTTTTTGCCCAATGACCTTATGTCCGCAATGACCCCCTCCGCATTCAGTGAATGCAGAAGGATAAGATAATACTGGAGAGAAAAATCCTTGCCTCCTTCAAAATCATAAAAGTATATGTCTGAGGGAATATCTCCGAGGTAATACTCTCCGTACAAGCTTTTTTTCTCTTTCAGGTTTGAATGCATTTTTCGTTTTATCTCAATTGTTTTTAGTATTCCGTCCAGCTCTTCTCTTTTTGCGGATGATTTTATAAAAACAGACAATCCCGCCGAAGCGACAAACTCGCCGATGCTTTTGCTTTCCGTGTCGGAGTTTCTTCCGATAGAGTAGCCCCACCGTTCGAGAATGGCAATGTCCAGAAGGTCGAAATCGTATTCTCTCATATAAAGAGATTTTTCGTCAAGCGACCGTCTCATCTTCAGAAGCATATTGACCGCATCAAACTTCTTTGAATAGCATTCAATCATCGTATAATCCGGATAACACTTCATATATACAGACGCAGAATCGTTTCTTAAATTGTCGCATAGCTGTTTTAACTTAAAGCAGTCTCCATTCCCGAGATAACCCTCATGAATTATCAGAGAGACATAATCATACATCTGCTCTGATTTCTGATATACAACATGAATATCATTGATTTTGTACGACTCGAGGGAGAACAGGAGTATCGGAAAAAATATAAGGGGGATTAAGTGCTTCATAATTTTAAATAAATCGGGGTGACTGGATTTGAACCAGCGACCTCTTGGTCCCGAACCAAGCGCGCTGCCATCTGCGCTACACCCCGTTATCGGAGAAACCGTATTTGCCAAGAAGGGGAACGAATCGACAGCGGTCATGCTCCTCAATTTCAATCTTGCCTTCTTTTTTTTCGCCTCTTAAAAGAACCTGTTCTGCCTCTGTTCCGACAGGCATAACTATTATACCGTTATCTTTCAATTGGTCAAGAAGATTCTTTGGAATTTCAGGACCTGCCGCAGTTACTATAATTCTGTCAAACGGAGCATATTGGGAGAGTCCGATAGTTCCGTCTCCGCTCATAACGAAAACGTTTGAGATTTTAAGAGCCTTAAAACGCTCTTCAGCAGAGCGCTTCAGCTCGAGGATTCTTTCTATCGTGAAGATTCTTTTGGCAATGAGAGAGAGAACTGCCGCCTGATAACCCGATCCTGTGCCTATTTCCAGTACCACGCTATGCTCATCCGGACGCAAAAGTTCGGTCATCCTTGCAACAATGTACGGCTGCGATATCGTCTGGCCTCCTCCGATAAGCAGAGGAGAGTCGTCATAAGAAGAATTTTTAAGGTGCGGCGGCACAAAGAGCTCCCTTTGTATTTTGCTCATAGCGTCAATCACCCTTTCATCTTTTATATGCCTTTTTACAATCTGCTCCTCAACCATTCTTCTTCTGAGACTTTCAAATGACATTTCAATACCTTCTTCTAGAAAGGTTTGAAAGGGCCTTATAATCGGTTATATCTACTGAAATAGGAGTTATGGAGACGTAATTTCTTTCTATTGCCTGAAAATCAGTGCCGTTCTTTATCTTGAATGACGGCTTCTCTCCGCCTATCCAGTAGTATTTTTTGCCTCTCGGGTCTTTCTTTGTGATAAGCGTATCCGTATATACCCTGCTTCCGAGTCGGGTGAACTTGTACCCTTTTACTTTAGAACCCGAGACGTTCGGAATGTTCACGTTGAGAAGCATTCTTCTGTATTTGATTTCACTGACTATACGAAGAAGTTTTATCACAACTTCCTCTGCTCCTGAGAAATCAAGAGTTGAAAATGAAGCGAGAGAAAATGCAACCGAAGGAATGCCCATCATCACTCCTTCCATTGCCGCCGCTACGGTTCCTGAATAAAGAACGTCTTCTCCCATATTTGGACCGTGGTTTATCCCCGAAATAACAAGATCCATCTTTTGTTTTATAAGACCATGAGTGGCTATGAGCACACAGTCGGTTGGAGTTCCCGTAGTCATCCACTCATTCTTATTCATCTGTCGTATCCTCAGGGGCACAGTCAGCGTTAAAGAGTGGCTTGTTGCCGACTGGTTCTTGTCAGGAGCCACAATAAATACGTCATGATTATTTTTTTTGAGGATCTCTCTCAGCTTTCTTATTCCTAAAGCGTCAAATCCGTCGTCATTCGACAGAAGAATCTTCATGCCCATAATGCCTCCAAAGCCATTTTGATGAATCTTAATGTATCTTTAAACGGGTCTATCTTTGAGACTTCGTCTCCGTACACTGTTTTAATGTTGACAAATCCTATCCTCTGATGCAGTCTGCCTGCCTTGATAAGCATTTCTGATTCCATCTGAAACCTGAAGGTTGTTATAGGTATTTTCAGAAAAGACTCAATCCTGACCATTCTGAATCCGCTCTGAGAGTCATAAGTTCTCCTTCCGGCGAGAAGGGATACAATGAGCGTCGTAGTTCTGTTCGTTAAGTATCGCAGTAAGGGCATATTAGTCAAACTCATGTCTCTTTTCCCCACAATAATGTCATATTTTTCATAATCGGAATAAATAAAATTTTTGACGTCTGTCGGAAGATGCTGGTAATCAGCGTCCATCAAAAGCGCGTAATCGGAAATTTTCGATGCTTCATGCACGCCGTCGAGCAGGGTCTTGCCCTTGCCTTTGTTCTTTTCGTGCCTTATTGCGACGTCAGCCAGCTTTAACGCCTTTTCGTAAGTGGAATCTTTCGAGCCGTCATCTACGATGAGTACCGGGATTTCGTAGAGGCTTTTCAGCTCTGAGGTTGTCTTTGAGATGAACCTCTCCTCATTGTAAGCCGGAATGACTATTGCCACTCTCTTCATTCAAACTCCCATATAGTATTTATACATTGCTTCTGCAGACGGGTCGTCGAGTCCCTCGATTCTTCTTTCCCATCCTTTCTCAAGGTAATTCAATCCCTCCCCGACTCCGTCCAGGTGACGCCACAAAGAGAGTTCCTTTTCCGTTAAAAGCATATTTTCCGTCTCCCTTGATATTCTTTTCTTGCCGTCGCACATGAAAACCGCCGAATGGTAAAGATCTTTTCTCGCTTTCAGCACAGTTATGATTTTTCTTTCCGATTTTACCATTGACGCTAGGACCTCAAGTGAATCGGTTTTTATGAGTTTTGTCGGAGAATCTCCTGCAAGAAGCCCTTTTGCAAAGGATTCGCCTATGCGCAGCGAGGTGTAATATCCGGGACCTCCTGAGATTATTACTCTGTGAATTTCAATTTCATTCAGATGCAACTCAACCTTTGCCCTAAAAAAAGCCGCCGGAAGATTTACGACAAGGTCGTAGCCAATGGAATCTTCATTATAAATCTTGTCGTTGCTTATTAATAGAAGAGAGCATCTCTTCGTCACTGATGATATTACTGCTGTTACCATAAAATATTTATCCTTCTGCACCTTTCATCCACGACAATCCGCACTTCTGTCAGAGGATACTTTTCCAACAATGATTTTGCCCTCTCGGGCCACTCGACAAAGGTGACGTCTGAATCATCGATGTAATCTTCAAGGTTCAGCTCCAAAAAGTGTTTTTCCTTTTCTATTCTGTAGAGGTCAACGTGTGTCATTATAAACGATTCGCTTCTGTATACGTGAAGAAGATTGAAAGTAGGACTCATCACGTTTGATATTCCAAACTGTTTCGCATACGCTCTTACAAATGCGGTCTTGCCGCTTCCAAGCTCTCCATAGAGAAAAACCAGTTTGCGGCCATGCAGATTTTCTCTGAGATAATCCGCCGCTTCGGCAAGCTCCATTTCACTGCAGGCTTTGAATTCTCTTTCCATATTCATTTATAGCGCACAGCAGATAATCCGGAATTATCGCCGCGTCTGGAACGTAATCTTTAAGTCTGTATGAATTGCCTCCGGATATTATTATCTTTCCGCTTTCTTCTGTTTTTCTAAACAAAGAGCAGAAGGATAGTATCCCGGTGAGCCACACCGTGAATACTCCGAACCTGCATGCATCTTCAGTGTTTGTAGCAATTTTCAGATTATGATCGTCAGGCTCGACTTCATCAAGAGCAAATGTGAATTTTGCCAGCGACTTCGCCATTGTTGTCAGCCCGGGAGATATAAATCCACCCAAGTGAATTCCGGTCGAGCTGATGAAATCAAACGTGTCCGCAGTGCCTGTGTCAATCAAAAGCGCGGGGTAGGATTTGTCGTTGATGCATTTTGCTATAGAGATATATCTGTCCATCCCAAGCATTGTCAAGTCATACTGCGAAGTTATTATTCCCTTTCTCTTTTCAAGGACCGTAACTCCAGCCAAAGTAAATTCCCTTAAAAATTTCTTTTCATTCTTTTTATTGACTGATGCCATAAATATATTTTCATACGAAGTCTTTGCGATTCTGCTCATTTCGCTTTCAGAGAAGATTCCGCTTCTTTTTAGCTTGCCGCCGGAGAACTCGCCGTAGCGGTTGTTGGTATTGCCGATGCTGAAAACTATTGTTTTACCCATTGAAATTTGTTCTACGTGCTTCTTCATTAAGAGCCTTCACAAGTCTTTTCAATTTTGAGTCTTTAATCGACTTAAGTATGCAGTTTAGTTGTTTTTTGTCGTTTCTTGCTATGGGTCCGGAGAGTGAATCTGTAATTTTCTCAGAAGCCGCCCTTTCAATGATTACTCTGATCATCGGCAGAAAAACCTCGGCGGAAAGGCTTTTGTCTTTTGTCGATTCCTTAAGCAATCTCTCAGCCGCGTATATCAGAACCATAGTGTAGTTTCCTGCAAGCATTGCAGACAGGTGATAGAGTTTTTTATCTGCGTCCTTCTTCAGTTTGATGATTTTTATGTTGTTTGCCTTTGCGAAATCCTCCAGAAATCTGTTTTTTCCCTGAAACTGAAGGGTGGCATAAAATGAACAAAACGGCGCTCGGATTCTGCTTCTTTTGGAAAACGACTGTATGGGATGAAACAGAGAGACGGATGATGCGTTTTTCAGAACCCTGACGGCATTTTTGACTTCGCAGGATGCGGAGAATATTACAACGCTGCCTTCGTACATGGAGAGTCTTTTCATCACATCATAGAGTGAATCGTCATTTACGCATATGAATATCTGTTCGCATTGAATAATAGACTCTATTGAATGATTCTTGCTTTTGTGCAGAGCATTCTTGTCTGAATCATTGACGCGCACTTCGCATTTTCTTTGTTTTTTCAGAGATTTTATCAGCTCTCTTCCCAAAGAACCGCGCCCTATCACGCCAATCTTCATTTAAAAAGACCTCCGTACTCTCTCTTCATTTTCTGCGTGAGCTTTTTGCTTATGTAAAATTCTATTTTCAGATTTTCTTTCTCGATTTTCTGCTTGATGATATGTCCGTTAGCATTTATGAAGCTGACGGCTTTTGCCATTGATGGATTAATGACGATATTGAAATGATCCATTGTAGAATAAAATTCATTCATTATTTTTTCTCTCAGAACAGATACATTATCCTTTGTCTTTGCTGAAATGAAAACCGCATCGGGAAAGGTTTCGGCGAACTCGTTTATGAGAGAGTGATTCACAAGAATGTCAGTTTTGTTGAAAACGTAAATCTTCTTATTTGAGTTGAGTTTCAGTTCTTCCATAATTTTGTGAAGGTCATCCACCGTTTCATGAACGTATTTATCAGAGATGTCAATCACTATAAGCTTCAAATCTGCTCTGGCCGCTTCATCTATTGTGATTTCAAAGGATTTGATTATTTCATGCGGAAGACCGCCTAAAAATCCAACCGTGTCTGTGAGAACAATCGACCTTGAGAGTTTTCTTGTGACAGTATCAAGGGTCGTAAAGAGCTTGTCGTCGGAGACAAATCCTTCGCTGACAAGAGAATTCATAAGTTTTGTCTTTCCTGCGTTCGTGTAGCCTATCAGACATACGCTGAAAGCATTTGCCCTGTTTTTGCTTCTCACTTCAGAATTCTTTTTGTACTGCTCAAGCTTCTTCTTCAGAGAGTCAATTTTCTTTTCTATATGGCGTCTGTCAGTCTCAAGTTTAGTTTCGCCCGGACCCCTTGTGCCTATTCCACCGCCGAGCCTTGACATCATAACGCCCTTCCCGGAAAGTCGCGGCAGCATATACCTGTACTGCGCCAGTTCGACTTCAGCCATCGATATGTTTGATGAAGCGTTCTTGGCGAATATTGAAAGAATAAGCTCGTTTCTGTCAATAACCTTCATCGAAAGCATCTTTTCCAGATTCCTCAGCTGCATAGGACTTATCTCGTTTGATATTATCAGAGTGGTGGCGTTCAGTTTTTTTGCCGCCTCTTTGAGTTCCACTACCTTTCCGGCGCCCATGTAGGTGGAGGGGCTCACTTCACCGATTCTTTGAACTATTGTTTCGACAATCTCCACTGAAATTGATCTGCTTAAATCAGTCAGTTCTTCTATGCTTCTCTCGATTCTCCGCAAAGAGGCTGATTTCGGAAAAAGCGCGGCCAAAATGCCCCTCTCTTTCATATCTTCTGCCTCAGAACGGGAACGGCGGCTACTAAGCCGATTATAAGACCGGCGGCTATTGCTCCCTTTATTCCCATAAGAGTAAATGCGGTAACTATCGCGCCAGCCATAAGAACTCCGACAATGTTTGAGACAAAAGCCTTCCCAATACCCATTTCAAGAGCTACTGCAGCTGCAGATCCTGTCCAGGCTCCCGTTCCGGGAAGAGGGATTCCTATGAAGAGTATTAGACCAAGCATCTCGTATTTTCCGATTTTCTTAGACTGCGCTTCTGCCCTTCTTTTGAATTTTTCAACCGGCTTTTTCGTCGCTCCCCATTTTCCGAGAAGAGAGTAAATCCATTTTAAAAAGAAAAGTATAGGCAGCACAGGAAGCATGTTGCCCAAGAAGGAAAAGAGAAAAGCTCTCTTAATATCCATCTCAAAAAGCTTAATCGCAATGGGAAGCCCAAGTCTAAGTTCAAATACGGGTATAGCCGAGATTGCCATTACAGCAACCTCTTTAGGAATATTTGAATTTTCAAAGAAATCCAAAACGCTCTCTTTAAAACCTGCAGCCAGATTCACTGAAATCAATAAAAACAATACCGCGAAGAAGATTCTTCTCATTCCCTCTCCAATAAAACGTTGGCAACGACGCATATCCCTTCTCCCCTTCCCGTGAAACCCATATATTCAGTCGTTGTCGCTTTCACACAGACGATTCTTTTATTCAGTTTCAAAGCATCTGCGATGTTTGTCTCCATCTGCTCCTTGTATAAAGCCAGTTTCGGCTTTTGGCACACTATTACGCTGTCAATGTTGTGTATTTTGAAGTTCCATCTGCTTCTTATCTCTTTTAAAAGCATAAGAGAGCATATATCCTTGAATCTGTCGTCAGAGTCGGGGAAATGCTTCCCGATGTCTCCCTCTCCGAGAGCTCCGAGAATTGCATCTGCGACGCTGTGCGTAAGAACGTCAGCATCGGAATGCCCTTCAAGCCCCATTTCAAAAGGTATCTCGACTCCTCCCAGTATAAGTTTTCTTTCCCTTGAAAACCGATGAGCGTCTATGCCAACTCCTATGAACATCTTTCTCCTTTTTTTATTGTTTTTTCCGCCAACGACAGGTCTTCTCTAGTGGTCAACTTTATGTTGCGACGGTCTCCGTCAACCAATGCCACTTTCTTCCCGCTTTTCGAAAAGTATTCCATATCATCCGTGTAAACCTGATTTTTTGATACGCATTTTGAAAGTATCTTAATATACTCTTCCCTGTAGCATGCCTGAGGCGTCTGCATAAGATAGAGAGAATTCCTGTCAATAAGTTCATACCCGGTTTTTTTTGCTCTTCTTACAGTTTCGGCAGGCTTAACAGCCAGAGCCGAGCAGGATACTTTGTCTTTTAGGGAATCGCACACTGCTGCAATATTTTTTTTAGGAACGAATATGCGTGCCCCGTCGTGAATCAGAACCTTTTTCTTATTTGCCTCTTTAAGCCCGTTCAGCACTGAGAAGCATCTTTCAGGTCCTCCCTCGGTTATTTTGACTTTTGAGAGACCGGCTCTTTTTAAAACGCGTTTCATCCTGTTCATATCCTTTCTGGAAGTTACCACAATGATTGATTCTTCATCAAAAAGGAGGTTGAAGTTCATCACAGTATGAACGATTGCCGGTGTTTTATCGATAAGCGAGAATACTTTGTTTATCCTCCCTTTAAACCTTTTTGACGCTCCTGCCGCAACTATTACCACGTTGAAATCATTATATTTTTTTCTTTGCATAAAGGGTCTTCTCCCCTGATATTTCAAGCACTTTTTCCACGCTGGCTCTGGTGAATGAGTTTTCCTCCAGGCCTGAATCTGACATTACAACGTTTTCCCTTTCAGCCTCAATGCCTTTGTAGCCCTCTTCGGTTCTTTTGGTGACATATACAGTTATTTCGTCGCCGCTCTTTTTTGATCTGTCTGAACTCTTTTCGAGAAAACCTATGTCAACAACTCTGACGCTGAATATCTGAAGTATTTTCTTGCTGATATTCTCGTTTGAAGAGACCACAGAGCATTCATTCTTGTAGGCGTAGGAAAGTATTTCAGTTATGCTTCCGCCCGAATTCACGTACATCAGCTTACCCTTCTTCTTCAGAGCCGTGAGGTTGTCGAAGAGAATATCATTGCCGGAATAGTCCCCGACCCCGCCTTTCTTGTCTGATGCTATTTTTGTGGATACGTAGAAATCCCCTGAAATAATATTGTGTTCGACGATTCTGGAAAGGTTTTCGTTCATTATGGCATTATATGTGAATATATATTTTGATACTTCAGCCGGTTCTCTCTTTTTTGCCGATATCATATAAAATACTCCGTATATGACGGATGCAGAGAGCAGAATAACACCGGCCTTTTCCAATCCGCCGAAAATGAGTCCTATGGACACTATATCAAGCAGTATTATTGCCTGCATTTCGTATTATCTCCTTTATTTTATCTTCAAGTTCATCAAATGAATCGGCTAAAGATTCATTTTTAAGAAGCTCCTCTGCCGATTCATTGCGCAGAGCCAGTATCCTCTTCGCATACTTCTTGTACAGATGAAGCTTTGAGCTTCCTTCAGAGGATTCGCTTTTTGTTGAAACGCAAAGGTCGGCGCCTGCAATCATAGCGGGAAGGTCTTCATAGCGCACTTTTCCTTCAAATTTAATTCTTTCCCCGTATGCGGCGAGCAGATTTAAATGCTCGTTATTTACGGGAAATCCGGCTATTCGGATTTTCACGTTTGAGCAATCTTCAAGTATGCGCCGGGAAACCTCTATGAATTTGCCGATGTTCTGTACAGGCGTCATAACCCCCACCCAGAGAATCGTAAAAAAGCTCTCCTGTGAAGTTGACTTCTGTGCGGACTCGGCGAATACGCTGGAATCATCTTCAAAAAGAAATTTGTTCGTCTTAGCTGACCGGTTATAAGAATGCTTTGTGTTGTAAACTATAGCCTCGGCATTATCTTCAATGAGCTTTTCAACTTTGGAAATAATTTTTTTCATGAAAAGCAATCCGAACATTTTATTCTGCAAAGCAAGCTCGCCGGCAAGAGATCCCTGATAGTCAAGCCAATAGGGCAAACCTGTCAGCCGATTAAGAATCAATCCTAAGACGCCCGCCTCATGAGTAAAACAATACACGATGTCGAAATTCCCGCTTCTGATAAATTTAAGTGATTTTCCTAAAAGATAAAAATCGAGCACAATCTTCCTGAAATCAAAGCCGATGTAATCTCTCTCGTTTCTGAAATATTTGCGGATTCTCATTATCCTCTGTTTGTCAAGGTTTCTGCCTGTTGAATAGCAGTGCAGTAAAACGGAATTGCTCTTTGATAGTTCGTTAAACATCTGAAGTATCCTTATGTGGCATCCGCGGTCATTGAAGTAGCCTGTCGTGCAAAGAGCCAAAATGCTCTTATTCTCCATCAACATTTATTGAATCCCGCACTTTGTAAATGTCCTTCTTAGCTGTCTCAAAATAAGTCCGAATCTGTATTTCGCTTATAAGTCCCAGCATCAGCATTTGAATGGAAATCATAAAAAGAAATACGGATATTATGAGAAGCGGATTTCCGGTCATGTCAACGTTCATAAAGACCTTCATAAATATCAGAAGAGCGAAGCCGGCTAGTGAGAGAATAAACGTGAAAACAGATATTCCTCCCATGACGTAGATCGGATTTGTAGAAAATTCATTGAGGAATTTTACTGTCATCATGTCAAGAAAAACCTTGAATGTTCTCCCAAGCCCGTATTTGCTCTTTTCTTTGAATCTTTTTCTGTGGCTCACCGGAACTTCAGTGACTGAAAATCCCTTTGCGCTTATAAGGTAAGGAATGAATCTGTGCATTTCTCCGTAAAGGCGCACTTCCTCAAGAACTTCAATTCTGAATGCCTTCATGCTGCACCCGGTGTCATGAATCTTCAGGTTCAGAAACAACGATATCATTTTGTTAGCGAAGAATGACGGGATTTTTTTCGTGAACAGGGGGTCCTTGCGATTTTTTCTCCATCCCACGACCGCGTCAGCCTTAGTCTCTTCAAGATGTTTTACCAATTCAAGGATGTCGGCAGGGTCATTCTGAAGGTCTCCGTCCATCGTTACTATGATTTCATTTGTGCATTTGTCGAATCCCGCCTGAAATGCCGCTGACTGTCCGAAATTCTTTGCCAGATTGAGAACCCTGACTCTTTTGTCATTTGAAGCCACTTCTCTTAGAATTTCGGGAGTCTTGTCTTTCGAGCCGTCATTTACAAATATTATTTCATAGTTCCCGTCTGAATGTGACAAGGCGGATATCAGCTCCCCATAAAGTCTCTTTACGTTTCCCTCCTCATTATAAAGGGGGATTACTACGGAAATGCTCATGTTCCGAGTTCCCATGATTTCAGGTACTCTTCCTGCTCCTTCGTGAGTTTGTCGATGGATATTCCCATCGCCTTCAGCTTCCTTCTGGCAATCTCATTGTCAAGAACGTCTGGAAGCTTGTAAACTCTTTTTTCAAGGTTCATATAATTTTCATTTATGTATTTTGCGGACAAGGCCTGGTTGGCGAATGACATATCCATCACGCATGCGGGGTGGCCTTCGGCAGATGCAAGATTAATGAGCCTTCCATCGGCAAGGAGATATATTTTTCTGTTGTTTTTCATTGTATACTCCCTTAAAAAAGGTCGTATCTCTTTCTCTTTGACAGCTTTTTTTCTCAGAGCCTTTGTGTTTATCTCCACGTCAAAATGGCCTGAATTGGCTATTATGCAGCTATCCTTCATTATGTCGTAATGTTTTTCGTCGACTACGTTTTTGTCTCCTGTGAGAGTGACAATGAAATCCGATATTCTGCAGGCCTCATCCATCTTCATCACTCTGAATCCGTCCATAAGAGCTTCAAGAGCCTTTATCGAGTCCACCTCAGTCACTATCACGTTGGCTCCCATGCCGCGCGCCTTCATCGCAAGTCCTCTTCCGCACCAACCGTAGCCTGCGACAGTCATTGTCGAACCTGCTATCAGCCGGTTTGTGGCTCTGAGAATTCCGTCCAGAGTAGATTGCCCCGTTCCGTAGCGGTTGTCAAACATGAATTTCGTGTATGAGTCGTTCACCGCTACTATCGGATACATAAGGACTTTGTGCGCTTCCATCGATTTCAGACGTATGACCCCTGTCGTGGTCTCCTCTGTGCCTCCCAGGACGTTCTTGACATGACCTTTGTACTCCGTATGAAGCATTGAAACAAGGTCTGCTCCGTCATCCATCGTCATGACGGGTTTTAAGTTTAAAACTGATTTTATGTGTTTGTAATAGCCGCTCTGATTGATTCCCTTTATCGCAAAGACATCCATGTTGAAATGCTTCACGAGAGACGCTGCCACGTCATCCTGAGTAGACAGGGGATTCGACGCGCACAGAAAAACTTCGGCTCCTCCGGCCTTCAGGACTCTCATAAGATTTGCCGTCTCTGCCGTAACGTGAAGGCATGCACCCAGTTTTCTCCCTCTTAAGGGCTTCGTTTTTTCGAAATCCTTCATGATTGTCTTGAGAACCGGCATATCCGCATAAGCCCATTCTATTCTGTTGAGTCCGCTCTGCGCAAGCTTAATGTCCTTTATGTCATACTTCATATTATCTCCTCTATTTGAGAATTTTCTTTATCTCATCGATTTTATCAAGAAGCTCCCAAGTGAAGCCCTCTTCTTCCCTTCCGAAATGACCGTATGCGGCTGTCTTCTTGTAAACCGGCCTTCTGAGTTTGAGCTGTTCTATTATTCCGTTTGGAGTGAGGTCAAAGACCTCCCTTACAGACCGCACTATCTTTTCTTCGTCAAACTTTGACGTGCCGAAAGTCTCTACTGAAATGGAAACCGGCTCAGCAACGCCTATAGCATAAGCCACCTGAATCTCTGCTTTTTTGGCTACTCCGGCGGCAACAAGATTTTTGGCAATATACCTGCACATATAGGCGGCAGAGCGGTCTACCTTTGAAGGGTCCTTCCCGGAGAAACAGCCTCCGCCGTGCCTTGCCATTCCGCCGTAAGTGTCGACAATTATTTTTCTGCCGGTGAGTCCAGTGTCCGCAAACGGGCCTCCCACTACGAATCTGCCTGTCGGATTGACGAATACTTTTGTGTCATTGTCAAGATATTTCGGGTCAATAACAGTTTTTATGACTCTCTCGACCATGTCTTCCTTTATCTGTTTTATCGAAACATGCTCGTCATGCTGAACAGAAAGGACTATTGCGTCTATTCTCTTTGCTTTTCCGTCGTCATATTCCACAGTCACCTGTGATTTTCCGTCAGGTCTGAGATATTTTATGTCTCCGTATTTTCTTATATCGCTCACTTTTTTCATCAGTTTATGCGCGTAAGAAATAGTCAGCGGCATATATTCGGGCGTCTCGTCTGTTGCGTATCCGAACATCATGCCCTGGTCACCCGCTCCTCCGGTGTTCACGCCCATTGCAATGTCCGGCGACTGTTCCTGGATTGAAGTCACTACAGCGCATGTTTTATAGTCAAGTCCGAAATCCGGATCCGTATACCCCACCTCTTTGACAACGTTTCTCACAAGCTTTTGCGCATCTACGTAGCAGTTGGTTGTTATTTCTCCGGTAATAACTATCATTCCCGTAGCCGCCATGGTCTCTGCGGCGACTCTCGAGTTTGGGTCGCTTTCAAGAATGGAGTCTAGAATCGAATCTGATATAATATCGCATAGTTTGTCAGGATGTCCTTCTGACACGGATTCTGAAGTGAGGAATCTCTTCATTTTTTTCTCCTTTCTATTTATTTTTTTAAAATTGTTTTATCGGAACAAATAACTTTTCCCTTGAAGTTCTCTATCCGGCTCCCCTCGCCGATTATGGAATCGGTGATGACTGAGTTTTCAATCGTGCACCCAGGAAAGACCACAGTGTTTTTAAGCTTTGAATTTATGACTTTCACGTTTTCAAAAAGCGATACGTTTGACTGGATATCCGAATCAACCACGTCTGCCTTCTCGAAATAGTTTTTTAATTTGCTTTTTTTCAGAAGCTCCCTGTTTGAGTCAATAAACATCTCGAAGTTTCCGCAGTCGATCCAACTTTTAAGCTTGAACGCCTCCATTATCTCGCCCTGTTCAAGCAGATGCTTCATGGCATCAGTGAGCTGAAACTCGTTTTTAGTGCGCTTTCCAGAATCCTTTACGTGATTCAGCGAATTTTTCAGCCTCTCAATGCTTGAAAAATAGTAAAGCCCCACTATCGCAAGGTTTGATTTGGGAAAATCCGGTTTTTCCTCCATGTCCGTTATTTTTCTTCCCTCGACATTCACTATTCCGAAAAACCTCGGATCATCGACTTTTTTTACTGCGATTTTTGTTTTTTTCCCGGATGTAAACTTTTTCATATCAACGTCTACTATTGTATCCGAGAGCAGCACAAGAAGGTCTTCGTTTTCCTCTGTCTTCGAATTCTCTATTCCCAGGTTTATTGCGTCTCCGAGACCTGCCTGCTCTTTCTGGCATACAAAAGTGAAGTTTTGTCTGTAATTTTTTATCAGATGCTCTTCAAGCATATCTTTTTTGTAGCCGGTTATAACGATTATCTCGCTTAAATTCACTTCAAGAAGAGTATCCATTATGTAATCAATCATTCTTTTTTTGCCTAACCAGAGAAGCGGTTTCGGCTGAAAGTAAGTGAGAGGTTGAAGCCTTTTTCCGATTCCTGCGGCTGGCACTATCGCCTTCATTCGCTCATCCTCTTTTTTAGAATGTTTATTCTTTCAATCATGACCGCATCCTCTTTGTTGTTGACCGCAAGGTAGTACGATGCCAGGTCAAAGAGTATTACGGCGTCTATTATGTTATACAGAAGATTTTTGTCCTGAAAATCCGCGCTTACGCATTGGAATCCAGCCTCTTCGGCGATTCTTTTGGTTATAAAAGACCTTTTTCTGTTTCTTTCATTTTCCTGCCTGAAGTTGATGAAAAAGAGAAAGAGTGATTTTGAAAGATTTCTGGGAAACTTTAAACCCACTATCTCATTGTGGTTCATTTCAGGTATGAGGTTGAAATGGGCAAACTGTTTGCCGTTTTCGCTCACCTGGTTGGCGCACCTTCTTCCAACCGACGAAAAAAGAAAATCAACGTAAAAGACAGGCACCTTTCCGGACATCATCTTCGACAGTTTTTTTGCCGTTTCATAATCAAAAGAATAGTCTTGCATCCGTCCAACGGTCTCTTCAGTCATGCGAATCAGCTCTTTGTTTTTTATCAAAAAACTGATTTTTTTAAGAAGAGAGAATAGAGTCATTCCGAAGGCTGTTCTCGGAGGGATATTCACGGGGAGCTTTATGTGCTCCACCTTGTATTTTTTGGCTGTTTTCTCGACCTCTCCCCCGCTTGAAACTGCGAGTATCTTCGCTTTGCGTTTTATAGCTTCTCTGAAACAGGATAATGTCTCTTCAGTATTTCCTGAAAAAGAGGAAATTATCACAAATGAATTTTTATCCGCATAGTGCGGCAGTTCATAGTGCCTTACAACCTCAAAAGGCATCTTTGAAAGCGGATAAAGAATCTCTTTAAGCACGTCTCCGGCGAGAG
>JAQVDU010000083.1 GCA_028698175.1 bacterium
TAGTTGAATTTCCGCTCTTTGAGTATGATGAAAATGAGAAAAGGTACGTTGCATGCCACCATATGTTCACAATGCCGAAAAAAGAGCATCTAAAGCTGATGACAGAGGAGCCGCTAAAAGCGAGGGGAGACCTCTACGACCTTGTGTGCAACGGCATCGAACTCGCATCTGGAAGCATTAGAATCCATGACCCGAAAATTCAGAAAGAGATCATGAAAATTGTGGGTATGTCGGATGATGAACTGCAGTCAAGATTCGGCTTTCTGCTTGAAGCGTTCAAGTATGGAGCGCCGCCGCACGGAGGGATAGCTCCTGGCATAGACAGAATGGTCTCTTTGATGCTCAGGAAAGACAATATTAGGGATGTTATAGCCTTTCCCAAAACCTTGAACGGAATAGGGCTTATGGAGGAATCTCCCGATTTCGTCACGGAAAAACAGCTGAAGGAACTTCACCTTAAAACGGAGAATTCAGATGAAGATTAGACTCTACCCCGACCCTGTCCTAAGAATACGTTCTGACGAGGTAAAGGAAGGCGGTAAGACCTTAAAAAACATAATCAAGCAGATGCTGAGCGGTATGAAGCTTGAGGAGGGAATCGGCTTGGCGGCAAACCAGATAGGAATAACTCAAAGGATAATCGTGCTTGACATGGGAGAGACGCAGACCGTGATGCTGAATCCGGTGCTGAAGTCGGCATCCAAGGAGAAGGAATCCCAGTTCGAAGGATGCCTCTCATTTCCCAACCTGAGCGTGGCAGTGGAGAGATCAAGGGAGATCGACATTGAATTCATGAACACGGAATTCAAATTGCTCACGATGCATCTTGAGGGAATAAATGCAAGGGCCTTCCAGCACGAATTGGACCACCTCAACGGAGTCCTCATAATCGATTATGCTCCGCCTGAAGAAAGGTTCAATTATAACATCTACATAACCAAGGAGAAAGAGAA
Source organism: bacterium (assembly GCA_028698175.1). GTDB lineage: Bacteria > Hydrothermota > 32-111 > 32-111 > 32-111 > UBA2202. The sequence goes on from JAQVDU010000083.1 coordinate 954, forward strand.
TCATGTCAGAAGTTAAGTGGATAGAATCAATGAAGTTCACCGCAATTTCCGACAGCGGATCAAAACTTGTTTTTGAAGCTCCGGAAGAGGGCAAATCTCCCGAAACAAACACTTTCAAGCCCATGGAGATGCTTCTTTTGTCGCTTGCAGGATGCACCGGTATGGATGTTATTTCGATTTTAAAAAAAATGCGCATGGAGATACTGGAGTTCAAAATGACGGTTGAGGGAAAGAGAAGAGAAGAACACCCCAAAATATATACTGAAATCAAACTTCACTACCATTTCAAGGGAAAAAATCTCGAGAGAGATAAAATTGAGAGGGCGATTAACCTGTCTCAGGAAAAATACTGCTCTGTGTCTGCCATGCTTAAACAGAGCTCGGAGGTAACGTTCGCTTATGAAATGGAAAATATTTAGCTTACTTATTCTTCTTTGCATTCTTGTTTCAGCCGAATCCTCGGCCGAACTTTTCATAAAAGGAATGGATCTCATAAGAGAGAAGAAAATCGAGGACGGCCGCAAGCTTCTGATGCAGTTCGTAGAGGAGTATCCTGAGGATTCAAATTCTTACACGGCCCTCCTTACTCTTATAAAGACAAGCTCTCCGCAGGAATTCGATGAAAAAGTAGCATTTGCAGAGAGACTGTCGGAGCTGTATCCGGAGGACAAAGAGACTCACGGCATAAGAGTTGAGATATCGAATTATTTCATAAAGAAAAAAGCTTATTTTGAGGCGGCCGCATGGCTGATGCGGATAGTAATGTTCACTGACGAAAAGAGCAATACAAGGGAAACTGCTGTGAAAAATCTCAATAAGGTGATTGAAACCCAGCTGTCTTCTTCCGAGCTCGAGTACCTTCTCTACAACTACAATTCCGACGAATTCAATCCTCTTATACTCTACAGACTCTACGTACTCTCTTTGAATTCGGATGAGCTGCAGAAAAGCGATATTTACAGGCAGAGGCTTATAAAGGATTATCCTGACAGCGAATACACAAAAAAATACATATTCGAACTGACAAACAACAAGAATTCAAAGTTCAAGATAGCCCTTCTTCTTCAGTTGACAGGACAGAATGCCTATATCGGAGAACAGGTCAAGAGAGGCATTGTGATAGGAAATGAAGAAGAGAACGTTGACATCGTGATGTTTGACACGGACGGCAGTTCGGTGAGAACGATGGAGCTCGTAGATTCTCTTTATGCCGATAAAACTTTCGTGGCGGTCATCGGACCGATGACAAGCCAGGAGACGATAGTGGCCGGCGCATATCTGTTCAAGGACAAAATACTTCCGGTTCTTTCACCGACCGCCTCTGACGGCGAGATACTCCGCTTTGACAACAATATATTCCTTGTAAACAAAACTCTTGTGGAAGAGGCCATATTCACGGCGAATTTTCTGAGAGAGGACTCAGCCGCGCAGAACGTCGGTATATTCTACTCAGATGATTCATACGGCAAAACTCTTTCCGGCGCATTTAAGAAGGAAGCAAAAAAACTGGGGCTGAACATAATATTTGAAATATCCTATCCGACCGGAACTCAGGATTTTCTCGATAAAATAGAGCTTATAGAGAAGATGAAGATTGATGCCATATACCTCCCGGTCTCTTCGGAGGACGCCATACTTCTCTCCACTCAGCTTGCATTCAAGGACATCAACCCGCTTCTTGTGGGAGGGTCGGCCATGTACAACGAAAATCTCATTCGGCTTGCCAAGGATTATCTTAAGAACACGGTTATAATAGCCCCAAAATCCTTAAGCGGAATCTCAGAGTCATACAATGCGTTCAGATTGAAATACTTCAGAAAGTATTCAACCGACCCGGACAGGTTTGCCACCCTATCTTATGACACATACAAATTGCTTGCGATGCTTATAAAGAACGGATACTCAGACAGAAAATCCATTCAAAATTATCTCAATTCTATGGACTCTTACGAAGGCGCATCAGGTAAAATATCATTCAGAAAGAACAGAATGGATTTTGACGTCTTCGAAATAAGAAATAATGAATTTGTCAAAAAGGAGAAATGATGAAAAGCAAGAAAAGTGAAACACCGGTCGGAAAACTTTCATTTTCAAAGACAAGCATTCTGATATTCACAGCGGCTTTGATTTCAATTCTGGCTGGCTATATACTGATGTCAGCAGGCGACATAACTCTCTCTCCGGCGCTCCTTGTGCTCGGATATGTCATTCTCATACCCGTCGCAATTCTGAAAAAATGAAGAAAGTTTCATTTATCATTCTTCTTGCCTTGGCGGCGCTCTTCATAGGCGGGCAGGAAGTGAGCGATGTATTCAAACAGGTCATACTTTTGGAAAACGACGCTTTTGATTTTTACCCTGAATACGGAGCTATACTCAGAGGCGAGGGCTACATACCTGACGCGGATTTCGAGCTGATGAGAGACAAATACAGAGAGTTTATAAATGATTCAAACACAAACCCATTCTACTTCACGGCCTTCGGATTCACCTTTCATTATCTTAAAGACACAGACTCCGCCGCCTCATACTTTAAAAAAGCCAGCGAGCTTGCCGGAACAGACTATGCTGTGCATCTCAGGCTCTATCAGATCTATTCAAAGCATCTTATAAAATACGCTATGGACAATGAGATAGAGCAGTTTGAGAACATAAAGTATAAGATAGGAGCAATAGCTCTGCCTGAAGTAGCCCTTTATATGAATTTAGCCGCTCTGGAAGAGTATTCGGAAAGGAACACTGACAGGGCTGCCGAATACCTTATCCTCGCCAACAAGCTCGATCCCTACAACCCTGAAATCATTGAGAATCTTTTCAATCTCATTCTCCGCGAGCGCAGGTTTGAGTACATCGGTTATGCAATAAAGATGGTCAAAGACCAGCTCTCCGAAAGTTTCAATAAATTTGTATTCATTTTCAATTTGATGAAATTTGTAAGATATCTTGTTTTGACCGTATTTTTCATAATGACTCTCATGATTTTCTTCAGGATTTCCGACAAATATTTTTATTTCTTCAAAAGGCACATCAGGTTGCCGCTTGACAAGAAGCAGAAGTTTATCCTCGGACTTGCAGTCCTTTTCGTTCCGCTGATATTGCAGTTCAATCCGGTCTTATGGATCTTTTACGTCGCTTTTTTTGCTTTTATTTTTGCGGAAAAGAAGGAGAAGGTCATCCTTTTTTTGATGCTTCTGACGGTCTTTCTGACTCCCCAGCTCTTCCATATGGAAAACAAAATACTTTCCATGATGAATCCCAATGGCAATGTAAGCGTAATGATAAAAGCAGACAATACCTACTGGGATATAAAACTTCTGAATAAAATCAATATGCTGATTGAAGAGCAGCCGTTCAACACTCCGCTTCTGTACGCAAAAGCGAAACTTTACAAAAAAGGCGGGTATTTCGAGAAAGCTGAGGAGGAATACAATAAAATTCTTTTAAAGAAAGACGATTTTGCCGAGCTTTACAACAACATCGGAAATATAATGTATCTGAAAGGTTACTACGCCAAGGCAATCGAAAATTATGAAAAAGCGATTGAAAAATCACCTTCGCTGGCTCAACCCTACTACAACCTCGGACAGGTCTATCTCAAGAGGATGGAGCTTACGGTATCCGATGATTATGTGAGAAAGGCAAAAGAGATAAATTACGACCTGATAAGCCCTTTTATTGAGAACGCAGAGGATAAATTTTACAATACTGAAATAATAGATTGCAGCGTACCGGAGCGATTCGTCTGGAACGAGTTTCTGAAAAAGCAGAAAGTATCCGACTCACCCATAGTTATGGGCGTGAACATAAATCTGATTTCAATATTCGCTTTCATCACGCTTATTCTGGGGTTCTTTGTCTCTTTTGTTTTCAAGAAGAAATTGTTTATCGAAAGATGTCATACTTGCGGCAAACCCATTTCAGAAGGAGACAGAAAAAGGTACAGCGATTCCTACATCTGCGAAGATGATTATTCCTCATTGTCGGAGACGCTTTCGGACGTATTCAAGGCGAGAAAATTCGAGAGTCTTATCCGTCTGAGAAAAAAGGCATTTTTCAAGAAAAGAAAATTCGCATCTCTGATTTTTCCGGGTTTCAGCAAAATTCTCGAAGGAAGTTCATTCAAAGGCTATTTTCTAACGCTCCTGACATCAGTTTTCATACTTCTGATATTTTCCAACAGAATACTGATAAGCAAAAATCCCAACCTGACTGCCGGGATACATTTTGAATACGGTTATATCTTTCTTGGCATCATTCTGATTTTATATCTTATAAGCTTCGCAATAACAAAGGAAGAAAAATGAAAGGCGAAATAAGGTCAAAAGACGATCTGCCGAATATTATCGGATTCATAGCCCAAACTGAGAAGAGCGGCGTTCTCTCCCTCTCAAACAAAACCGACAAAATTGAGGTGGGTTTTGTCAAGGGGAGCGTCAATGCGGCAGTATATCACAGGGCTGGAATGCAAGAGCTGATCAAGGAGTATCTCGTCAACAGCGGAAAAATATCAATGGATGATTTCAAAAAGGTTCTTGAGATAAACAGAGAGACACGGCTCCCTCTGGAGAAGATCCTCTTTGACGAGAAGCACATAACTCAGGAGCAATGGTCTGAGATAATCCAATTCAAGATACAGGAGATTTTCGACGAACTCTTCACATGGAGTGAAGGAGATTATGAATTCATCGAAGACGTCATAATGTATCCTAATTCGACAATTCAGATAAAGATAAACACTCAGGCGCTGATGATGGAGGGAATGAGAAGGATTGACGAGTGGCCCAACATCCAGCTGCTTCTGCCCAATACGGAAATATACTTCAAATCAGCCGACAATGCCGAGGTGCCGTCAAATCTGGGACCTGAAGAGCAGAGGCTCATTCAGATAATATCTCCGGACAAATCTCTTGAGGAGCTTATCAAGACGAGCGGACTGGGGAAATTTCTCACATATCAGGCTGTCTACAATCTGCTGAAGATGAATCTGATAACGAAGACAAAAAAAGAGCTTGTATCGGAAACAACAGCTAAAACAAAGGAAGAGAAGAAACTCAGCAGTAAAACAGTAATCTCTTGGCTGGCTCTCTTTGCATCAGTCCTTGGGCTTGCGGCAGTGGGCATATTTCTAAGACCTTCGGTAAAGAGCGTCGAAACGATGGGTCAGGTGAAAATGCAGGCGACCGAGGCTTATGAACTTGAAAACATTGATTACATGCTGAGGGTTTATTTTCTCAAATACAGGGAGTTTCCGCAGAATTTAAATAAACTTGTTGAGATGAATTGGATGAAAAAGGAAGTTTCCGACAGATATTTCTATCTGAACACGCCGGACGGCTATGTGTTGAAACCTTTGAATGAATAATGGAGTAAAAATGAAAGCAAAAATGATCGCTCTCTTATTAACGGTTGTTTTAATCGCCGGAGGATGCGTCAATAACCTCAAGGACAAAGAAACGACGACTGTCACATTCTGGCATGTCATGGGCGGACCGTCTGGAGAGGCTCTCGACATTATCGCAGATTCCTTCAACATTTTAAATCCCGGTATAAGGATTGAACTTATTTCAGTGGGCACTTATGAAGCCCTTTCCACCAAGCTGATGGCATCCATTTCGAATCCTCCCGTAATGTCTCAGGTTTATGAATCATGGACCAGCGAGTTCTTCTCTTCGGGAATACTCACTCCGGTTGAAGATCTTATGGATTCGTCTTATAAAGCAGATGTGCTTAACGACGTGTATGAAGTATTCATTAAGGACAACACCTTTGAAGGAAAGCTTGTCACTATGCCATTCAACAAGTCTGTGCCTGCTTACTTCTACAATGCCGATGTGTTTGAGAAACACGGCTATGCTGATTTCCCCGCAACATGGAATTCTTTCCTTCAAGCAATGAAGAAGCTCACAGTCGATAAAAACAATGACGGAAATGTTGATTTTCACGGAACCGCATTCAATATAAACGTGTGGATGTTTGAATGCCGTCTCCTTCAGTATAATGGAGCTCTTGCCGACAATTCTTTAAACCCTCTTTTCAATTCCGAAGCGGGAATAAAGGCGATAGAGATTGACAGAAAGATGGTGATAGAAGACAAAAGCGGATACACTACCACAGGCTACCAGCATCAGGATGATTTTCTGTCGCAGAAAGTTGGTACGATTTACGGGTCATGCGTCTCTCTGTCATTTATAATGGATGCCAATCCGCCTTTTAGATTGAAGATGGCGCCTGTCCCGACAGGCGACAAAAACGCGGTTCTTATTTCCGGCACTAACGTCGCAATTTTCAATAAAGCGACAAAAGAAGAGCAGGAAGCGGCTTATAAATTCATTCAGTTTTTTACCTCATCTGAAATCCAAGCTCTTTGGGCGAGCAAAACAGGATATCTGCCCGTCAGAAAGAGCTCTATGGAGTCAGAGCTTATGAAAGAGCAGTTTGAAAAGCATGAAGGGCTTGAATCTGTATACAGACAGCTTGAGCATGCTTATATGGAGCCTCAAGACAAAGAGTGGTACATAGGACGAAAACTCCTCGGCAATGCGCTTGAGTACGCGGTCAAGGGAAACAAAACGCCGAAAGCGGCCCTTGACGAGGCCGCTGAGGAATTCAGAAAGGAACTTAAAAGGAATGGCAAAATCTGATTCCCTCTCTGCTCTGATATCAAAGGTGAGCCGGTTCATAGTCACGATTCAAACCGATGAGAGCATAGGAACCGGATTCATAGCCGATAAGCGAGGCATAGTCATTACCAATTCGCACGTTGTGGGTAATTTCAAAACGTGCAAGGTTACTCTCTACGACAAGGATGAGCTTGAAGGGAGAGTGCTGCTTTCATACTTTGCAAAGGACATAGCATTCATAAAAATAGAGACGAATAAAACTCTTCATCAGGCTAAGATGCCTCCTGTAAAAACCTATGCGATCGGAGATTCGGTTATTGCGTACGGAAACCCATTCGGCTATGAAAACACGGTAACAAAGGGGATAATATCCGCAATCGACCGGGAAATACAGGACATAAAGTACATACAGACAGATGTTGCCATAAATCCGGGCAACAGCGGCGGACCTCTTCTTGACATGAAGGGAAATGTGATAGGAATAAATACCCTGAAGATAGCTGACGCGTCGGGAATAGGGTTCGCAATTCCAGTCTCTGATATAATGCCTCTTGTAAAAGAATCTCTCAAGAAATTCAAAACGATAGAAAACAGCAGATACTGCTCCAACTGCGGATCTTACACTGAATCCGACGAGAAGTGGTGCTCAAAATGCGGCACAATTCTTCCCGAGCTTGAGCATAAGCACAAAACAAAGAAACGTAGGTGCGAAGCATGCGGAAAACCAATTTCAAAGAAAAGCAGCTGGTGCGCTTTCTGCGGCCATAAGCTTCCGGAGAATTAATGACACTGAACAATCTTTTCAAAACATTCTTTTCATCCGACAGAATTGATTCGATAGACGAAGCGTCAAGCTTAATTCAAGAGCTTCTTTCTTCTCTCGGAACCTCGCACGAGGAGTCAAAAATCGAGACGGATTCAAAGGAGATGCTCGGATGGATGACCGGTATAGGCAACGTATACGTGTATATATACGTCTTTAAGAGTGACGATAACAGAATATACCTTAAGTTGATTTCTCCGGTAGCATTCCTGCCGGATAAAAATATTTTGCCTTTTTACAGGACTCTT
>JAQVDU010000084.1 GCA_028698175.1 bacterium
GATCATCCCGCGCACAGACTCATTGTCTTCTTTGACAACCGTATGATGCGGCTTCTTAAGACCGAGAGCCTTAACTGTAGCTTTCTGCGTTTTTTCGAAATTTATGTCGCTCTTCATAAGAGTTATTCTGAGCTTAGCCATTGGCTACCTCCTCATTCTTCTTCGCAAAGACGCGTCCTCTCTTCATCATCTGAATGTCCTCAGGCGAATAGAGAGCCATCATTCCGTTAAAAGTCGCCTTGGCGAGATTTATCGAGGTGTTGCTGCCGAGCGATTTTGTCAGAATGTTCTTTATTCCTGCAAGTTCAAGTATGTTTCTGACCGATTCGGTCGCTATTATTCCTGTTCCCTCGACTGCGGGCTTAAGAAGTATTCTTGAAGCTCCGTTCTTTCCTATTATCTCGTAGGGGATTGTTCCTCTCGGATTTACGTACACCCTAACAATATTCTTTCTGGCCGCTTCAGTGGCTTTCTTTATCGCATCGGCTGTTTCAGTGGCTTTTCCTATGCCGAGTCCTATGTAGCCGTTCTTATTGCCGACTGCAACGATTGCCCTCAGCTTGAATCTGCGTCCGCCCTTTACCACCTTTGCCACTCTCTTTATGTCAATGACGCTGTCAATCAGCTCAAGCGAAGAAAGGTCGATTTTTGGTCTTACTGTTTTCAATATGCCTCCAGTTTAAAACTCAAGCCCTGCTTTTCTTGCTCCGTCGGCCATATGCTTTACCCTGCCGTGGAACCTGTAGCCGTTTCTGTCAAATACAATTTTCTTGATGCCCTTTTCGACAGCCTTTTTTCCAAGCTCCTCTCCCACTTTCTGGGCCTTCGCCTTTTTGTCTCCCTTAAAGGAGGCAATACCCTTCTCAAGCGAGGATGCATGGCACAGAGTTATTCCTCTGCTGTCGTCTATTATCTGAGCGTAGATGTGATTGAGGCTTCTGTAAACCACAAGACGAGGGCGTTCGGTTGTTCCGTCAACCTTGCCTCTTATCCTTGTGTGCCTCTTATCACGTTTTTCTTTTTTCAAAATGTTTTTATCCATACTATACTCCGGTCTTTCTCTCTTTCTTTCTTACCTTTTCGCCTTTGTACTTGATTCCCTTGCTTACATAAGGCTCCCACTTTCTCAGCTTTTTGATATTTGCGGTTATCTGCCCGACGAGCTCTTTGTCCCTTCCGGAGATGATAACCCTCTTCTCCTCAGGCACCTCGAATTTTATTCCTTCCGGCGCTTTCATAATAACCGGATGGGAGAATCCGAGAGAAAGCTTGAGCGAAGTTCCGTCAAGCTGCGCCTTATACTCGCGCGCCTCAAGAACAAGCTCTTTCATATAGCCCTGCGTTACGCCGAGCACCATGTTGTTGATGAGCGACCTTAACAGACCCTGATTCATGTTTGAAGTCTTTGTCGCGTCTGTTCTCTCAACGTGTATTTTCTTCTCTTCTATCTTAACTATGACTTTTTCGGGAAAACTTCTTGAAAGCTCGCCCTTGGGTCCTTTTACCAAAATAGCATTCTCCTTTAGAGTCACATTGACTCCGTCCGGTATGCTGATTGCCAACTTTCCTAATCTTGACATGTTTCCTCCTGTTACCAGACCTTGCAGATGACTTCTCCGCCCACCTTTTCTCTCTTTGCCTTTCTGTCAGTCATGACGCCTTTGTTGGTGGAGATTATCTGTATGCCCATTCCGCCCATCACTGGCCTCAGCTCCTTGTAGGAGACGTACCTCTTTATTCCGGGCTTGGAAATGCGCTCTATTGAATGTATGACCGGCATGTTGTTTTTGTCATACTTCAAACCAACCGAAATCGATGATTTTCCCTTCTCTTCACTCGTCTGGAAATCGGAGATATATCCTTCATTCCTGAGTATTTCAAGAATCTTCTTCTTAAGCTCCGAATGGGGCATCGCAACAGATTCTTTTCCTGCATTCTGCGCGTTGCGTATTCTAGTGAGCATATCGGCAATGGGATCTGTCATTGTCATCTGTGTCCTCCTTACCAGCTTGCCTTTTTGATGCCAGGCAGAAGACCCTTGTGAGCCATCTCTCTGAGGCAGATTCTGCATAATCCGAAATCCCTGTAAAAACCGCGGGATCTGCCGCACACCTGACATCTGTTTCTCTTGCGTATCTTGAACTTTTGTTCCCTATTGTTCTTGATTACCATGCTTTTCTTTGCCATTTATCCTCCGTTATTTTTTGAAAGGCATTCCCAACTTTTTCAAGAGAGCAAAGGAATGCTGGTCATTCTTTGATTTTATCACGAACGTAATGTTCATTCCGAAAGGATACTTTATTTTTTCATACTCTATCTCGGGAAAAATCACATGGTCCTTGATACCCATGTTGAAATTGCCGTACCCGTCGAAAGAGTCAGAATCAATTCCGCGAAAATCCCTTATACGGGGAATGGTTATGTTGAAGAACCTTTCCAAAAACTCATACATTATCCGACGGCGGAGAGTGAGCTTGAGACCCACTTTGACGCCCTTTCTCAGCTTGAAGTTGGAGATGGATTTCTTTGCTTCCGTTATTACAGGCCTCTGGCCGGTTATTGCAGAGATGTCTTTGACAGCTTCGTCATAGATTGCCTTGTCCTGTAGGGCTTTTCCGAGGCCCATGCTGATGACTACCTTTTCAAGCTTGGGAACTTCATTGATGTTCTTCAGTTTGAGCTCCTTCATCAGCTCTTTTCTCATCTTTTCATTATAAAGTTTCTGTAATTCTGACATTTTTACCTCGCTATCATTTCGCCGCACTTTTTGCAGACTCTGACTGACTTGTTTTCAGTTTTTGTGTGGCTCACTCTTGTGGGCTGACCGCATTTGGGGCAGACGAGCATCAAATTAGATACTGCTATGAGAGCCTCCATGGTGATTATCCCGCTCTGCTCTCCCTGCTTTCTTGATTTTTTGTGCTTCTTTACAAGGTTGACGCCTTCGACTATCGCCTTCCTCTCTTTTCTGGCTACTCTTAGGACTTTGCCTTTCTTTCCGGCATCCTCTCCAGAGATCACCTGAACTGTGTCGTCCTTTCTTATGTTCAGCTTTTCCATTACACAACCTCCGGTGCAAGTGACACTATCTTCATGAACTTCTTCTCTCTGAGCTCTCTGGCCACAGGACCGAAGATTCTTGAACCCTTCGGCTCGTTTGCGGCGTCTATTATTACGCAGGCATTGTCGTCAAATCTGATGTAGCTGCCGTCCTTGCGCCTGTGTTCTTTGTGCGTCCTCACTATCACTGCGCGCACTATAGCGCCCTGTTTGAGCTCTGACTCCGGTATTGCGTCCTGAACCGCCGCGATTATTATATCGCCGAGATACGCATACCTTCTTCCCGTGCCGCCGATAACCTTGATGCATTTTACTTTTTTTACGCCGGTGTTGTCGGCAATGGTCAAACGCGAATATTCCTGTATCATCTATTCCTCACTTTGTTATTCGACTACCTCTGCTTTTTTCACGACCTCAACGAGGCGGAACCTCTTGTTCTTTGAGAGGGGCCTTGTCTCCTCGACCTTCACTGTGTCGCCTATTGATGCCTGCTGTTTCTCGTCATGCGCCATTAAGCGGTATCTCCTCGAAACGAATTTTTTGTAAAGAGGATGCTTCTTTTTGCGGTTGACAATCACGACAATCGTTTTGTCCATCTTGTCGGAGACAACTTCGCCTGTATAAACCTTTCTCTGTTTCTTCTCCATTATTTCTCCTGCTTTTTGATTCTCTCGTTTTGAATCGTGAGAATTCTTGATATGTCCTTTCTTATGTTCTTGAACTGAGCATTGTTCGTTATTTCTGTCGTCTTCATTTTCATCCTGAGCCCGAAAAGCTCATTCTGCAGGTCATGAAGCTTGCTATCCAGCTCTTTCTCGTTGAATTCGCGTATATCTTTTATCTTCATGTGCTACACTCCTTCTCTTTTGACGAATCTCACCCTGACGGGAAGTTTGTGGGAAGCTAGCTCCATAGCCTTTCTTGCAATTTCCTCTGAGACTCCTGCCATTTCAAACATTACCTTGCCCGGCTTTATCACTACAACCCAGAACTCAGGGGCTCCTTTGCCCTTTCCCATTCTCGTTTCAGCAGGCTTCTTTGTGACGGGTTTGTCAGGGAACATTCTCACCCAGAGCTTTCCGTCTTTGTGAAGGGTCCTCTGAATAGCCACTCTGGCCGCCTCTATCTGCCGCGCAGTGATCCAGCACACGTCCAGGGACTGTATTCCGAAGTCTCCGAATGAGACGTCAAATCCGCCCTTCGCCGCGCCTTTTCTTCTGCCGCGCTGCTGTTTCCTGTATTTTACTCTTTTTGGGATCAACATATATCGGCTCCTTATTTCTTCTTTTTCACCTTGATGTTGGTTTCATCGGTCTGAATGCCTTTGTTGGCATTCTCTCCGTTGTAAACCCACACTTTTATTCCGATTGCGCCTGCTGTCGTGCGCGCCACTCTGAAACCGTAGTCAATGTCCGCTCTTAAAGTCTGAAGCGGAACTCTTCCTTCCCTGTACCATTCTGTTCTTGCTATTTCGGCGCCGTTGAGCCTTCCGCCGCAAGAGACCTTTATCCCCTGAGCTCCGAGGCGCATCGCATTCTGCACCGAGCGCTTCATGGCTCTCTTGTACGCCACGCGCTTTTCTATCTGACGCGCTATGTTTTCAGCTATCAGCTGAGCGTCGATAGCGGAATTGTCTATTTCATTTATGTTGATGTCAACGTCTTTGCCGGTGACCATCTTGAGTTCTTCCTTGAGATTATCGACTGTTTCGCCCTTCTGCCCGATTATTATTCCGGGTTTTGAGGAGAAAATTATCACTTTCACTTTTTTGGATTTTCTCTCAATGACTATCTTTGAGATTCCTGATGTCTCATCCCTTTTGTCGCTCTCTTTGACAATCTGCTCTATTTTGCTTGTGATGTATGTGCGTATCCTTTCGTCCTCTTTGAGAAGAACCGGATACTCTTTCATATTCAGCCATCTTGAATGCCAGTTTTTGGTTATTCCGACTCTGAATCCGAATGGATGCGTCTTCTGTCCCAAAAGCAACCTCCGTTTATTTTGTTTCTACGACAACTGTTATGTGACTCATTCTCTTTCTTATGAGGAATGCCCTTCCGCGCGCGCGCGGCTGGTTTCTCTTCATCATGGGTCCGCCGTTGACTTTAATCTCTTTCACTATTAGATCCTCTTCTGAAAGCTTTGTCGCGCCCATCTGGCTTATCGCGTTGGATGCGGCCGAATGAACCAGCTTGTATAGTATGCGCGCCGCCTTCTTGGGAGTGAACTGAAGCGTATTCAGCGCCTCGGGAATATTCATTCCCCTGACAAGGTCCGCCACTATAACTGCCTTTTTGGCTGATATCCTTGTATATTTTGCATGTGCTACTGCCTGCATATCATTCTCCTTTATGAAGCTGTGACTTTTCCTTCTTTTCTATCGCCCGAGTGCACCCTGAATGTTCTTGTCGGAGCAAATTCGCCCAGACGGTGCCCGACCATGTTCTCGGTTATGAAGACAGGAATGAATTTTTTTCCGTTATGTATGGCTATCGTGTGTCCCACGAATTCCGGAGAGATCATTGAAGCGCGTTTGTACGTCTTCAAAACCTTCTTCTCCTTTTTTTCATTGAGCTCGTTGACTCTTTTCATGAGCTTCTCGTCAATGTACGGGCCTTTTTTAAATGAGCGTGCCAAGTTTCATCCTCCTATTTTTTTCTTCTCGAAACTATGTACTTGTTCGAATACTTCTTTCTCTTTCTCGTCTTGAAGCCCTTAGCAGGCATGCCGTTTCTGTTGCACGGGTGGCGTCCGCCGCTCGTTCTGCCCTCTCCGCCGCCCATCGGATGGTCGACAGGATTCTTTGCCACGGCCCTGACTCTCGGCTTTATTCCTTTATGAATATTGACTCCCGCCTTTCCGATAACCACAGATGAATGCTCTGAATTCCCCACTTTGCCGACTGTGGCGAAATTGTTCACATGAATGAGGCGCACTTCGCCCGAAGGCATTTTCACGTGGCACCAGTCACCCTCTTTCGCAAGTATCTGCGCGGATGAGCCTGCGGAGCGCACTATCTGGCCTCCCTTTCCCTTTGTCAGCTCGATGTTGTGGATTTCTATTCCCACTGGGATATTTTTGAGAGGAAGAGCGTTTCCAAGCTTTGCCGGCACGTTTTCCCCTGCTATAACCTCGTCTCCCTTCTTCATTCCTTCGGGAGCAATAATGTACCTCTTCTCTCCGTCAACGTAATGAAGAAGAGCTATGTTGGCGCTTCTGTTCGGGTCATACTCTATTGAAAAGACCTTTCCGGGAATGTCGAATTTGTTTCTTCTGAAATCAATCAGACGCAGTTTTCTTTTGTGGCCTCCGCCAGTCAGTTTGCTCGTAACCCTTCCCATGTTGTTTCTACCGCCTGATTTTTTCAGGATGGATGTCAGTCTCTTTTCCGGCTTTGTTCTTGTGATCTCGTCAAATGTCAGAGTCTTCTTGAATCTTAAGCCCGGCGTGATCGGTTTGTATGTCTTGAGTCCCATATTTACCTCTTATGCTCCTTCAAATAGTTCGATTCTCTGGTTTTCCTTCAGAGTCACGTATGCTTTCTTTACGTCCTTTCTCTTTCCGAACCCGAACTTGCTCCTCTTCACCTTTCCGAGCACATTCAAAGTTCTGACGTCATTGACCTTAACGTTGAAGAGCTTCTCAACCGCCTTTCTGATGTCCACTTTATTGGCGTCTATCGCCACTTCAAAGACGTATGTCTTCACGGATGCCTTTGAATAAGCGGCTTTCTCCGTGATGATAGGATTGATGATAATTTTTTTAAAATCTTTCATGGTTTGAATACCTCTTCAAGTTTTTTTAGACCGCTCTCGGTTATTATCAGATAGTCGGCGTTCATTATGAAGTATGTGTTCACTTCATGCGCCATCACAGGATACGCTCCTTCGATGTTTATCACCGACTTGTACAGATTTGCCAGATATTTGTCGGCAATGAAGAGCTTCTTCTCTGTCTTTTTTATGTTCATCTTCTTTGCAAGGTCTCCGAAAACCTTGGTCTTCGGCGTCTCAATGTTGGCATCCTCGATGACCATTATTTTATCTTCCTTTGCCTTGAGTGTAAGAGCTGAAAGGAGAGCTGACCTTCTCACTTTTTTGTTTATTTTATAGCTGTAATCCCTCGGCACTGGTCCGAAGGCGACACCGCCGCCCACCCACACGGGAGAGCGATTTGAACCTGCCCTTGCGCGTCCTGTTCCCTTCTGCTTCCAGGGTTTTCTTCCTCCGCCGGAAACGTCTCCGCGGGTCTTTGCCTTTGCCGTTCCCTGACGCTGATTTGCGAGGTACTCTCTCACCGCTTCATACAGCGCGGTTTCGCTCACTTCAACGTTGAAGAGAAAATCCGGCAGGTCAACTTTCTTCGTGCTCTTTCCGTCCAATGAATATACCTTTGCGTCCATGTTTTCTCCTTATGCCTGCTTGACTATCACGAGAGAGTTCATAGCTCCGGGCACTGCGCCTCTGAGAATGAGAAGATTTCTCTCTTTGTCAACGCTCACTACCTTTATATTGAGAGTTGTCACTCTTTCGTTACCGAAATGTCCGGCCATTCTTTTTCCGGCTATAACTCTGCCGGGCCACGTGTTGGCTCCTATTGAACCGGGGCGCCTGTGCACTTCATGGGATCCGTGCGAACCGGGTCCGCCCTTGAATCCGTGCCTCTTCACCCAGCCGGCAAAACCTCTTCCTTTCGAGGTTCCCTGCACGTTGACCTTTGCTCCCACGTCAAACAGAGTCACGTCAAGGTACTCTCCGACATTTGTCTTTGCCACTGCGTCCTTGTCGAATCTCACTTCTTTTACCGTGCAAAGCGGGTTGAATCCTAGCTTTTTGAAGACTCCCAGCTGCGGCTTGTTGAATCTTGATTCCTTTTTCTCTTCTATGCCCAGTTTGAGAGCATTGTATCCGAACTTTTCATCTGATTTCTTTTCGATGATTCTGTTCGGCTCCATATATATGAGAGTCACGGGAATGACATTCCCCTGCTCGTCAAACATCTGGTTCATTCCGACTTTTCTTCCGATTAGACCTTTCATCTGAATCCTCTCTTTTAGTTGTCGTATGTTTTAATTTCTATCTCAACTCCGGCCGCTATGTCAAGCCTTGTGAGGGCTTCCATCGTCTGCTGGGTTGATTTGGAAACAAGAATCATTCTTTTGTGGATTCTTATCTCAAACTGCTCTCTTGATTTCTTGTCGACATGCGGGGAACGATTCACACAGTACTTGTTGATCTCCGTCGGTAGCGGCACAGGACCCGCTACTCGGGCGCCTGTCCGCCTCGCTGTCTCCACAATCTCCTCTACCGAACGATCAAGTAATTTATAATCGTACGCTCTTAGACGAATCCTAATTTTCTGCTCTTTCATGTCCTCGTTCGACCCAATATCCCATCACGTATTCAATCAGTTGCTTATTCAATGACCTTACTGACGACACCGGCGCCAACCGTTCGTCCACCCTCCCGGATGGCAAACCGCAGCTGCTCTTCCATGGCAATAGGCGTG
>JAQVDU010000085.1 GCA_028698175.1 bacterium
TATGGCGTCGGATGCGGCCATCCTGAAATAGTTCTGATCGTAGAGTCCGGTCAGTCTGTCCGTAATGGAGAGCTGGTACGTTCTTTCGTAGAGATTGTTCAGCTCCTCCTGCTTCTGAGTGAGCTTTGAAGCGATGTATTTAGAAAGATAGGTAAGAAATGAAAAAATAAACACAGTGAAAAGAGCTTTGTAAAGGTGAGATTCAAAGTTTATAACTAAGTAGGGAAGTTCAGGTGTCAGTGAGAATCTGAAACTGGACAGAACAAGCAGGGTGAGTATGATCCCTGTGTAAAAATACACATAGTTGTCATGGACTATGAAAGATGTGGTTATAATGTTGTAAATCAAAAGTATGACAAGCGGCGATTCAAGGCCTCCTGTGAGCATGATTGTCATTACTGTGAAGATTATATCGAAATCTATGTGAATAAGGCTTATGTACTTGAAATTTGATTCATCTATGAGAATGTGTTTTTTATGCTTGAGATAATTGATGTCAAGAAAGAGCAACCCGTTCAAGATAAAACACAGTGCCATCCATCCGAAGATGAACTTTGACGGAGCCGAAAGATCAAGAGGGCTGTCGAGAATATGAAGAACTGAGAACAAGAGGGAAAGAATAGCTATTAGGATGAATCTGAGATTTATCAGCCAGAGGATCTTCTCATAATTCATCTCCGTATAAAAACTTTCCCCGGTCCTGATATTCTGCATGTTTTGATATTATATAAATTAACTCCGCTTGTCAAGTGGCAGAACCGGCTTAAGCCCCCTTTACATATTAAAAAAAAATGTTATTATATAGCCAATGAAAATTATAAGAAACTTTTCGATAATTGCGCATATTGACCATGGCAAATCAACCCTCTCCGACAGGCTTCTCGAGCTTTCCGGTTCGTTCGATAAAAGGGATATGAGGGAGCAGGTGCTCGATTCCATGTCGGTCGAAAGGGAGCACGGCATAACAGTGAAGGCGCATCATGTCCGTTTGAATTTCGTCTGGAAGGGCACAAACGTGCAGTTCAATCTAATTGACACTCCCGGGCACGTTGATTTTTCATATGAAGTTTCACGCTCCCTTGCCGCATGCGAAGGCGCAGTTCTTCTTGTAGATGCCACTCAGGGAGTTGAGGCGCAGACAATAAGCCATCTCAACGAAGCTCTGGCGCACAATCTTCCTATCATTCCGGTACTCAATAAAATTGACCTTCCCGCGGCTGACGTTGAGCTTTCGGGAAAGGAGATAGTGGAGCTCACAGGATGCTCGGAGAATGACATACTTTTGATTTCAGCAAAGGACGGCACCGGGGTTGACGAGCTCATAGACAAGATAATAGAAAAGTTCCCACACCCCCTTGAAAATGGGGAGAAGCCGCTGAGGGCTCTCATTTTCGATTCCACTTATGACAATTACAGGGGGGCCATTCCCTTCGTGAGGATATTCGACGGAAGCGTGAGAAAGGGAGACCTTATAAAATTTATGTCAACGCAGGCTGTCTTTGACGTAACTGAAGTCGGCTTTTTCACTCCGAAAATGAAGGAGTGCGATTACCTCTCAGCCGGAGACGTGGGCTATATAGTGTGCAACATAAGGAACATTGAGGAGATTCATGTGGGAGACACAATGGCTCTCAAAGCATATCCCGTTGAGCCCCTCAAGGGCTACAAGGAAGTAAAGCCAATGGTCTTCTCCGGATTCTATCCTTCTAACGGCGAGGATTACGAAAAGCTTAAGGACTCTCTCGGAAAATTGAAGCTGAATGATGCGGCATTCACGTTCATTCAGGAGAATTCGGAGGCATTGGGATACGGATTTAGGTGCGGTTTTCTCGGAATGCTTCACATGAAGATAGTCCAGGAACGCCTTGAGACGGAGTTTGACCTCGACATAATCGCGACCATACCCAACGTTGTATACAAATATTTCACTGTCAGGAAAGAAGAGATACTCGTCGATAATCCGGCGAAGATGCCCGATATTACGAGAAATGAGACTGTCTACGAGCCGTTTCTTATGGTAGAAATATTCACTCCTCCGGATTATATCGGGCCTATAATGCAGTTGGTTCTTGACAGACGGGGAAAGCAGGTGGGAGTCGAGTACATTACGGAGAAGAGGGTCTTTTTGAAATATGAGATGCCAATGGCAGACGTGATTTTTGATTTTTTCGACAAGCTTAAGACGATAACTAAGGGTTATGCCTCAATGGATTATCAGATGCTTGATTACAGGCAGTCCGAGCTTGTGCGGCTTGATATTCTTGTAAACGGAGAGAGGGTGGATGCTCTGTCATCCATAACTGCAAAAGAGAAAGCATTCTTTTACGGAAACAAACTGACAAGAAAACTGAAAGAGGTTATACACAAGCAGCAGTTCGAGATATCGATTCAGGCGGCTATAGGAACTAAAGTAATCGCAAAATCAGTGGTCAAGGCAGTGAGAAAAGACGTTCTTGCAAAGTGTTACGGTGGAGATATAACGAGGAAGAGAAAACTTTTGGAAAAGCAGAAGGAAGGAAAGAAGAGAATGAAAATGCTCGGAAGGGTTGAGATACCTCAGGAAGCCTTTTTAGCGGCATTATCGATAGATGAACAGGAATAAAAGGTGTGAGTCGAGGATTTTGAGGATTCTAGCCGAATCCATTCTCGCAGTCCTTGCTTTGAAGCATTTTGTCTTATCCCCATTCATAATGAGCGGAGAGTCAATGAATGATTCTTTGAAAGAGAATGATGTTATATTCGCGTTGAAAATGCCTGCCGCTAAAGTCGTGACATTATTTTCCGAAAAGAAATTGGAATCATTTATCTCTGGAAAGGTAGTTGTTATAGAGAACGGCGGAAATTATCTCGCCAAGCGGTGCGCAGGTGTCTTTGGAGATACGCTTGTATTTTTAAGCGAAGAGAGAGCGGATACGTTCATAGTGCCTTCGGATTCGATTTTCGTGATAGGGGATAATTTCAGAAATTCAAATGATTCGCGCAGTTTCGGTTTTGTCTCCAAAAACAAAATTTCAGGAGTCGGATTCGGAAAGATAAATCCTTTTTATAAAAAAATATGAGAATAATTTTAAATTTGGATGATTTTGACATTGTAAAGAGGATAGAGCAGTTCAAAAAGCACAAATCAAGCGGAAAAATCTGTCTCGAGGGAGACGACACATGTTTTTTTGAGTTCAAGTCGGGAACTCTTTCATCTGTCGGTTTCAAGGGTATAAAGGAACGCGATAAAGTTATAGAGGCATTTTCAAAACTGAAGAAGGGGAGAATAGTCGTCTTTGTGGAGAAGGCAAAGAAGGAGAGGCCTGACTATTCAAAAGTGCCCTTTGTAGAAACTTACGTTGTAATTGATTCGGACGGCAAATTTGTTGAGGGAGACAAGTCGATTATAGGACTCTGTTCAAAGATGCAGAAGGTTATGTCATCCGCAAGGGCTTACAGGGAGGACTTTGTCTTTGTCAGGGGAGAAAAAAAGTGCTTCGCCGCCCTGTGGACAAAGGAGGAGACTTTTTTCGCTGTTTTGTCACCCAAAGCCCACCAGAAGATGATACTTTCAAAACTGACATAGATAATTCACAGTAAAAAGTAAAACAAACAATTGACAACTTGACAGGAGAAAAAGAATGGATTATACTTTTCCAACTTTAACCTAAAGGTGGAAAGTATGGCAAATTTCAAAAAGCGTTTAACCCCCCCCCCCCCGATACTTACGGTTTTTAATAATCTGTTTGACATTACAGGCTGCTTTGATGATTGCCGGTACAGAAGATTACTATTCAAATGAACAGAATAATTATTACATTGATATAATTCCAGAGCTAATAAATGAAATCCCAACAGAAGGCAACGATAAAGGAGCGATATCATGGGGTACTTGCTATGTATTAGAAGAAGCAATTTATTCGTTAAAAGTAAATTATAGTAATATTGTCGCCCAAAATATAAAAAATGAAATTGATGGAATTTTGTTATTGAGAGACGACATAAGAGGTGTGCCGAGTTATATTGACACAAATGGCCAGGAAAAAGTACTTAAAACATGGCGAGGGTTGAAATTTTCAAGGATAATGAGAAACGACAGCATGTTTTCTTGTTATGGTGATGGAACATTAAATAAAATTGTTTACAATGGTCCTGAGAATGGCATCCCATCAAAGTATTTTGCCTATCCGGATGAAGTTTTAACCGGAAGAATTCTGCAGACGATTTTAAGATTTGTTGTTGCTATTGACACAATAGGCAAATGGGATGAAATAGGTGGTTTTAGTTACAGAAGCAGATTGATTAACGATTGTAAAGAGAGTTATAATGAATATCTTGATTGTTTTCAAGATACGATTATTAATGATGACAATTATTGCGGTGCTTGGAAGCACTTTGCAGATATTATTTATAAGGATTTTAATGATGGGATATGCCAGATAGATAAATTTTATCCGCAGTTTCCATTTGTCGCAAATAGCAGAAGTGCATTCAATAAAAACTCAACTATGGCAGATGCAGGACTCTTTCTTTACGAGCTTACGGGTGAAGATATATTTATGCAACAGACGCAGAAATTTGCTCATTATTTCAGGAACAATATGGATGACTCTTCGTTTGTTTTCAATTCTGATTCTGCAATGGTCTGGGCATATTCAGTAGCATATTCTTTTGGTGGAGCAGATGATATCTCTCATGGAGGTCTCTCTGTTATTTATGTAAATGATTATTATAGAGAATTTCCGGGGAATGTATTTAGTAGAAATGATATGATAAAGATTTTCAATACGATAAAGCACTTAATGATTGTAGATGGTTCAGGGACTGAAGGATTTTACAATTTTCATTCATATCTGGATGGCGAATATCATCTGAACCCGTTTTTTGATGTGGGAAAATTCAATGGTTACTTATTTAAATTTTACGGATTAACGGAATACATGCCTCAAACAATTGAATTCATTAACGGCAGAAAATCATCTCTCGAAATTGATAATGGATATTTTAACTATTACAAAAAATATTATAATCCTTTTTCAATCAATGTAAAGATTGGAGAGATGCCCGTAAGTCCTGAAGACAGTCAGCAGATAGACGCTTTCAGCGATATGGTTTATGTTGAACTTAAATCATTAAGCAATTACACAGGGAATAAAGATACAATCATTGTGGAATTATACGATCCTGACAGTAAAGCTCAATTTCATCTCTTTGATACGCTTTATAATGTCATTGCAGGCAGAACATACAATGTTCCATTCGATTATTTGGTCTTTGACGGGGAGACTCTTACGACCGATACATTAGTGGCAAAAGCTTATGCTTTAAGAGAGGGGGCAGTAAACTGTCCATTTTTATCGGATACGTTACCTCTTGTTGCAAGAGATACGATTTATATGTTTAATACGAATGAAATGCCTGTTTTGAAAAACAGCACTTTTAATGTTTATACATGCTACAGAAACAAGAATCTTGATATGTTTGGAATAGACAGCGTAAAAGTGACGATTACTTATGATACGATAACCGAAATGGGTTTAATTGAAAAAGCAACGATTATAGAATACACAGACAGCAATGGAAGAGCACAGTTTGAATTGAGAACTGAAACGACCTATCCTGTAATCATTAGAGCTGAGAAGCTCGGATACTTTGCAAAGACAGACACAATTATGCCGTACATGTGGTCAACAACAAAAGAGGCAATGGGACCGAACAGCAGCAAGCATGTAATAAAGAACGACAAGGATGGTTCGGTGCATTTGATATATACGGACGGAGACAGTATAGTTCATGGAAGGAGCACTGATTTCGGAGCGAACTGGGAATTGGAGAAAATAGGACATGGAGATTATGCGAGCATAACACAGATAATAGACACTGACTCAGTAGGGATGGCGGCAGTATGGAAAGACGGGGAGAGCTGGGTATACGATTGGAGTATGTCCCCATGGGTAGGAGAGGATACAGTATCGCCTACAGTAATGGGATATAGGAATCCGGTTATAACAGCTAATCCATCAAACAGGACAGAGGTCTGGCTTGGCGGAATAATGACGAATTATGGGACATTGGATAATAACTGGACATTGCAGTATGCGAAATTCGGATATCGGAATCCAGACGCCTCACAGATAACTGAAATAATAGGAGAAGAGGGAGATTATAACAGTTTTGAGGATTATCTTGCGAAGCCATACAACTACGCATCGATCGGCTCAAAGGTATGGGGTAGCTTGTATGGAGCGGTTATAGCATTTGAGGATACGAATGGCGAAATAATAGAGAAGCAATTTGATCCATATGAAGGAGTCTGGACTGTTTCAACCAACAGGTCCAACACATCTACCAAATCGAGCAATCCTTTTGTAAATACCGAGAACTATACAGATGTTAACAAAGTAATATGGGAGGAGGAGGGCTCTCCATCAGGAGCTTATGGGAGCAGAATATATCTTGACAATGCGAGATTCAAGTATGATAAGACAGAGACAGACAAGAAATACCCGAAGATAATCAAAGGGATAGTTTCTTATGTAGAGAGTGGGAATAAGGTCGTGATCAATCCACAGTTATATGATTCAACGAAGGCGAATATTGTACTGAGCAGTTCGGATAGTTGTTATTATCCTGATTTTCTTGATTCAACGAAAATAAATTTCACCTTGGGGAAAAAATACTACTGCGTAAAAGCATTATGGACACAAAAAATAGGTTCAGAGTATAGAATTAAATCAGGATACGCTGAGATCATTACCGACACAACTAACGGCTGGATAATAGGTAATATACCATTAACACTCGCAGACACTGCAATACTAACAGAAGGGGTGACGAGTTATTTGAAGGACTACCTGCCTTCGGGAGATAAACAGAAGATAGAGAGGATATCAAGCACAATGACAGGACTGAATAAATACAAGGATTATTTACTTGTAGTAAAGACAACGAACCCTAACAAGAATCAGCCTTATGTAGTGGCAGTTGATCAAAAATTAAGCGCAGTAATAACGGATAAGGAAGCAATAACAGAGGTGGTACTTAAGTCATCGGACTATGAAGACGGAGAGATAGGGGTATATCTTGACAGAGTAAAGGGGAGCCCTAACAGGACAGTTGAGTTTAACCTGTATGAGTATGACGAGATAATAGGCGGAGCTACTGTACTTAAAGGAACAAACATTCTGAAATTGACAGATGAGAATGAGGGTATTGAAGAAAAAGTGGAAATGAGTAGAATCAATGGAAAGAGAATAAAGATGAGCATAAACAGCTTGACAGATAGCGAGATTGGAATAGAGCTCATAGACATAACAGGCAGAGTGGTGCTGAAAGAGACAGAGAAAATAAAGAAGGGAAAGAATCAGATACGTATGACAACAGAAGGACTAAGCAGTGGAGTTTACTTTTACAGGATGAAGAAAGACGGAGCGGAGACAATGAGCGGTAAACTGACAGTGATAAAGTAAAGCAAAGACAAAGGAGACGATGAAAAGGTTAAAGGAATTAACAGTGCTGTTGGTAATACTGACAGCACTGGTTGTACAGACTGAGGAGTTTCAAATTAGGCAAACTCTTGATAGAGGGAATGGACATCCGTGCAATGATATGGATCCGAAAATTGTTGAATTTACGAATAAACAGATAATGGCAATTAATTATTGGTTATACAACAATGCATTTTATGAATTAACGAGCGACACATTTTCATTGGTTGATACAATAGGCGGCGGCTGGATATTGGGTTCAGGGGATTATGATTTAGACGAGAAACTGGATCTGCTTGGAGTGAATCCGATGGACAGCCACAATCTATACATAATGGAGCAGACGGACACAGACAGCATACATAAGGAATGGACATGGAGCAGCGGACCTGTCTTCACCGGAGAGTTTCACACGCTCGGGTCAACGAAACTAATAAAGAACGACGGGATAGACAGGATATACGGAGCTCCGAACCCATATACAACAGTGAGTGAGTCTTATGGCTGGTTCTATATGGAAAGCGACAGCGATAACAGCTATTATTTTGCGTATGAAGATACGGTAAGCAGAAAGATATACGCAATGGATTTTGGTAACTTAGATGGAGACAGTTTGCTTGATATGACAGCGACGACTCAATTAATGCAGGGAGTATGGGAGGCGACAGATACAGAGAATGATTCATTCAGGAAGGTAGTAGAGACACCAACCGGAAACAGAATAACAAAAATACTTGACGATATAGATGTTGACGGCAAGAATGAGTTCATATCCGGAGGCCTTGCATATGCTCAGTCGCCTGCGGAATGGTGGTATGAGATAGTTGAAAATATCGGAGACGATAGCTACGATACGATATGGGGACACATGATACGCAAGGACTACGGACCGGTAAGCGCCTCATTCAGCGGCAGCGGAGGGGACTATGGCGACATAGACGGAGACGGGGATGATGAACTTGTGCTATGCGCAGGCAGCATAATAGAGGTGTTTGAGGTGGCGGGAGATGACAGCTTCGAGATGGTATGGAGCATGGATAATGACACATTCTCAGGAAG
>JAQVDU010000086.1 GCA_028698175.1 bacterium
CGATCTCCAGCCGGGTGTGGGAAGAACGGTCGGACCCACAATGAAATCAACAGAGCAGATGTCAGTATC
Source organism: bacterium (assembly GCA_028698175.1). Classification (GTDB taxonomy): domain Bacteria; phylum Hydrothermota; class 32-111; order 32-111; family 32-111; genus UBA2202. Next base: position 70 of record JAQVDU010000086.1, read on the forward strand.
CTTTCCATCGGGAGAGCGGACTGCGGAGAGGCTCTCGGCAGGAGCGGCAACTGGGCTTGTTCCCACAGAGCCGTAATTGACTGCGTCAATCATCTGAGAATCCGCATTGAAAAGGTAAATGTCGTCACCCGTATTTGCCAGGACCATGCCGGCATCAATCGCGCCGTATTCGATGTCAGGAGTTGAGGGATACATCACAGAAAAGGCAGTCGCATTGTTGACGCAGAGGTAGAAAGATTTCGCAGGCAATATAGTGCTCGGTGGGATGATGAATGAACCCTCAGTGCCTCCGTTTGCCGCAGGATTGTCCGAAACCACGAATCCTGAAATGTCCACTGCGGAGGTGCCGCTATTGTAAAGTTCTATCCATTCTCCGTCATCGTCAGTCGCCGCATCTCCGTTTGAGCAGAACTCGTTTATCACTACCGATACGGGCGCAATGACTGTGAATGAGTTTGTGTCCGAGTAGGAAGATGCGGAAGAATCATCCACTGCTTTTACGTAATAATTAACCGTGCTTCCTGAAGCGAATGTTCCTATACTGTAAGCGTATTCGCTGCCGTCTATGGAAGTGTGTATTAACTTTGTCCATGCTCCGCCGTCGACTGAATAGAAAAGAGAATCGGCCGATATGGCAGAGTTGTCCGTAATGTTCGCGTAAATTGTCACTGAAGAGGTCGGATGCACAATAGACGGAGAATGAATGAGAGATGTTATTGACGGAGGAGTGTTTACTGGAGCTCCTCCCGTTCCGGTGTCATTGTATAATTCGACATACTCGCACTGATATACTGCTGCATCGACAACCTCAGTTATAACAATGCCGGCTCCCTTGTTCGCGACCGTTGGTCCCAAGCTTCCGGGAGTGGCAGATGCCACAGCAAAGACGATTCTGGTAAATGTGTTTGCATTCGTGGAGTCTCTGCTGTAAATTCCGCCTGCTGATAGTGAAAAATATGTGGTATCAATCTGCGCGGCTGTATTGTCATAAAGAGAATATACTTCCGCTCCGTTGATCTGGGGAATAGTTCCGACCGAATCAATGAATATTACGTTGCTTCCGAGGGTGACTCCGTAGTACGCTTCGAAGTCAGCCTTTTTTCTGCCTCTGCACACTATGACGTAACTGCCGCCAGGCACTGTTATGTCTCCGAATGTGTATGTCTGCGTAGAATTGTATTGTTTCAACTGCCATCCATTGAGATTAATGTCCGCAGGAAATACCGTGAATGCCGTTGCGACAGCCAGCATCAAGAGCAAGAACCTTTTCATATATCCTCCTGTTTATTTATTTCATAATAATCTTTCAATGTTAATATTTCGTTCAGAAAAAGAGATGATTCAGCGAAGAATGTCATAATCTTTTGCGTCGAATATTCTGTTCATATATAATGAAAGCCGGAAGTTGTCGTTTCCGTAGGATAAACCTATTCCTCCCTTCATATAATTCTGCTTCAGATCAAAATTAAGATAGGAGACATCGTATGAAAGAGTCAGGTTTTTGCTTATTGAAGTAAGATATTCAGCGCTGAAGAGGGAATATGACTGATACGAATTTCCCTGAGAAAAGATTCCTGTGGAGAATGTATATGACTGTGAATCAGGCATAAACAGAGGTGAATTTTTCAGAGGGTTTTTGCTGATTCCCGTCAAGTCGGGAGAAAATCCGTAAACAAAAAAACATGACAGCAAAACTGCCGAAAACAAAACTGCGATTTTCTTCATACTACTCCTTTTTTACCACCTTTTATTTTATATCTTATTAAAATCAAAGTCAATACTGACCTTTTCTCTCTGAGTTCTCTTCCAGCGAGGGAGGTTGAAACAATTGAAATTGCGGACATTAAAGCATTTAGAAGGTTTCCTGAACTTCTTAAGCAAATAAATAATTTACCTTTGATTTGGAGATAAATAATGTTATAATAAAAATTATATGAAAATTTCAAATATTTCAACCGCCGTCCCCAAAAAAGCAGTCAGTGTGGAAGAAGCAGTAAGAATTCTCAATAATGTTTTAACAGAGAAATACTTGATTGACAGAATAGAAGGAGGAGATTTTGAAGGCGGCAGGGTGGGGTGTGGTTATTATATATCATTGCAGAACATGAACCATCTATATGAAATGATAATTTTAAAGGACTACAAAAATGCTAAAATAACTGAGATTAAAATAAACGATATTGACTTTGACAAAGTTGACATAAAAGGCAAAATAATAGACATAGGGGGCGGTGGCGAGGGTATAGTCGAAAAAAGATTTAAAAAGAACGTCATTGCGGTTGACAAATCACTGCGGGAGCTCACGGAAACTGAAAACGTCTCGCTGAAGGTCGCGTCTGACGGCGGGGCTTTGCCCTTTAAAGACAACTCATTTGACAGTGCTGCTTTTTTCTTTTCTATGATGTACATGCCTGTTTCAATGAGGATTAGAAACCTTGCCGAAGTAAATAGAGTGCTCAAAAACAACTCCTCTCTTCACATTTTCGAGCCGAGGGTGATCTGCAGAAACTACAAACCAATACATCTTATAAAAGTGAGAATGAATGTAAAGACAGGTGGAAAGAGAGTCAATGCGTCATATGGCTCAGTATTTGCGAAAAAGAGCCAGAATCTCTCTCATTTCACTAAAATAGGGCTCTTGACCGGATTCTCTATAGAACAAGTCAATGACTACAGGGAATGGTTCCATATAATTTTTTCTAAGAAGCTCCATCTTCCCCTTTAAGCGCTGGGGCCTGAAGAACGAATCGTTCGGTGTTCTTTTTCCATTTACCGCTTTTAAAGACGGCGTAAGCCACTGCAATTGTAATAATATTGCTTATGAATATTCCCCAGAAGATTCCCTGGTATCCCATAATTTTGGAGACGAGAAAGACTATAGGAATTCTTAAAAACCAGAGCCGTAAAATTTCCATGTAAAGAATCGTCAGTGTATTTCCCGACCCCTGATAAGGGGCAAGAAATATTCCCATCATTGAAACAAGAAGCATGGAATATGAAATTATTTTAAAGAAAGAGTCACCGATTTTTATTATTTCGGAATCATTTATGAAGAGCCTGGTTATGAAACTCCCGAAGAAAAAAAGAATTGTTGACATTGTCAAAACAACGGCAAAATTTATAAGAACAGTCTTCCACACAATCTCAGTGACGCGCTTCACCTGTCCGGCTCCGATGTTTTGCGCAATCATAGCCGTGCAAGCCACCTGGAATGCAATAGCAGGTACCATGAGCATGTTCAGAACCCTGTTGCCCACTCCGTATGCTCCTGCAACCGCAGAACCATAGCTGTTTACGAATCCCATGAGAACGGCAAAACCCAGAGCTGTTCCGATCTGGCTTAATGACATCGGCACTCCTATTTTCACCATCTCCTTCACTATAGAAAAATCAAATCTGAAGTTTTTGAATGATGTTTTTATTCCGTATCTGCCAGTATGGAGCATGTATATGCCTATGGATGCGGAGAGAGATTCTGAGAATATTGTGGCTATTGCCGCTCCGGCTACACCCATAGGAGGGATTATCGGCTTTAATCCGAAAATAAGGAGTGGATCAAGAAGCATATTCAAAAGAACTGTCATCGCAGAGAGTTTCAGAGGAGTGACAGTGTCTCCGTAGCCCTGCATAAGTCCCTGAAAGATGTAATAGCCGAAGACAAAAGGGACTCCGAGGCATGTTATTCTAAGGTAGGTCTGGGTCTCTTTGAATGCATCCGGCGGAGTATTAAGAAGGGATAGAATCTGGGAAGAGAATGCAAACCCGAGGCCGGCAAGAAGAGATGCAAAAATCAGAACCACAAGTATTGTGTTTTCAGATATCCTGTTTACCATATCTGCCTCTTTTGCCCCCTTTCGCTGACCCACCATCGTGAGACCGGCTCCTGCAAGGCCTCCCGCGAATGCAAGTATAACGAATATCAGATTAAAGGTTATTGAAGGCGCAATAAGAGCAGCCCTTCCCACCTTGCCGAGCCAAAATGCGTCCGTCATTGAATAGAGTGTCTGTATGAAATGAGAAAGCATTATCGGCGCGCCCAGCAGTAATACTGTTTTGTAAATATTGCCGGAGAGAATATCGGGTTTTGATGCAAAAAGCTTTTTTATTTTTTCCATTCTTTCTCCTTTTTTAAATATTATATCAAAATGCGTGCCACATAAACCGGCAAGGTAAGTGATTGTATAGTTGACTTTATGATTCTGATAATTTTAACTTGCGATAAAGAAGAAGAAATAAGGGATTGAAAGTAAACTTTTGTCTCATGGGTTTGGTATTGACAATATTTATCTAAGAAACTAATATAAAACTAAAAAGAGGAGAGAAAATGGAAAGAATCAGAAATCTTGAGCATAAAGGCAAAAAGATTTTTTTTGTCGACCTGAAAGATTCAAGGGTAAGTGCAGAGAATATTGAAATAATAAATTCTGCGAAAGAAATGATCATGAAGATGGGTGAGAAGAGCGTGCTTCTACTTTCGGATTATACCAATGCTCATTATGACATACCGGCGGCTGAGGCTATGAAAGAATTCTCCAAGAACGTCACTCCTTATGTAAAGGCGAGCGCTGTATTGGGAGTTACAGGAATCAAGAGAATCCTTTTCAACAGCGTTGTCAAGCTTACGGGAAGGCATATAGAGATATTCGATACCATGGAGGATGCCCTGAACTATCTTGTCGAGCAGTGAATTATTTTTTTCTGAAGATTGATGCAAAAAAGAGAGCGATTATTGACAGCATCACTATCGAAGGACCTGTCGGCAGGTTAAAATAGAAAGAAAGAGCCATTCCCGAGAAGGAGAATATCAGATTAAAAACAAATGACAGCATTATTATGCTTTTTAAGGATTTCACAAATCTGCCCGCTATTATCGGAGGTATGGTTAAAAATGCCATTATCACGAGCACCCCGGCCACTTTTATCAGAATGACTACAGTCAGGGCGGTAAGCATGAAAAATAAAAGGTCGAAGAGCTTTGTGTTTATGCCTTTAAGGTTGGCGAATTCTTCATCGAAAGAGACAAGAACCAGCTCTCTTGAAAATAAACCGAAGACAAGAGATGCAATAATGATTGCAAAAAACATCAGCCAGACGTCAGAGACTGAAACGGCAAGAATGGAACCGAACAGGTAGCCGAGAACCTCTCCGGAAAATCCTCTTTTGAAATTCATAAGTATTATGCCCAAGGACATTCCGAAAGACCATATTATTGTTAGCGCAGACTCTTCGCTTATCCTGATTGATTTCTTGAATAAGGAAAAAAAGGCGGAAACAGCCATAGTAAAGGGCAAAGCGGCATATATGGGATTTATTCCGAGAAGAAGACCTATCCCAAGCCCTCCGAATGCAGAGTGAGAAATAGAGCCCGTCACGGATGTCATCTTGCGCATGACTACAAAAGTCCCGACAAGCGCGCTTAAAATGCTTATTAAAAAGGATGCAAGTAGCGACATCTGAATGAATCTGTATTCCAGCATTTAGCCTTTCCCGTGATGCGAATGGCTTATGATGTTTATTTTGCCTCTGTATGTTTCATCAAGTTTTGACAGCCCCTCTTCGGTAGGACCGTCATAATTTACAGTTTTGTTGAGGCACACGATTCTCTTTATATGCGTTGATACGGCTCCGAGGTCATGTGTGACAAGAACTACAGCCATTTTCTTTTGAAGCTCCTCAAGAAGGGCAAAAAAATCATCCTGCGATTTTCTGTCGGCCGATGCAGTCGGCTCGTCCAAGAGAAGAATTTTCGGGTCTCCGACAAGAGCTCTCGCCAAAAGCACTCTCTGCGCTTCTCCTCCGGAGAGCTCTGCGAACCGTCTCTTTTTCAATTCAGCAAGCGAGAACTTTTCAATGAATCTGTCCGCCTTTTCATTGTCATTTTCTGAAAAATTTCTGAAACAGCCTGAATACATTCCGTAAAGAATGACTTCCTTGACGCTCAACGGAAAATCGGACTTTCTCTCCATGTACTGGGGAACATATCCTATCAGATTTTTATCAGATCCGACATCCCTGCCGAAAATATTAATTTTCCCCGATTTTATCGGGCAGAAACCGAGAACAGCCCTCAGAAGGGTGGTTTTCCCGCTCCCATTGGGACCGAGAATCGAAACAAGCTCGTTTTTCCGTATGATTAGATTAACGTCTTCAAGAACGATGTTGCCGCTTATCGCGACAGAAAGATTCTCAATTGAAACCGCAGTATCATTCATTCTTCAGAGTCTCCGCAAGTCTGATAAACTCTCCGATTATATCTTCATCAAGCGGATTGAAAAATATCACCTGAGCATTCGCTCCTCTTTTGAATATTTCCGCATATTTTTCATTTGCTTTTGAAGTGACAATGAAAATTCCGGAAGAGTCTTCTTTCATGGCTTTTATCGCGTTTGCAATGTCCTTTACAGAGGGCTCCCTTCCTTCTCTGAACAAACAAACCTGTCGCAGAGAAAAATCCGATGAGAAGTAGGAAAAAGCAGTATGGTCAGTAAAAACAGTTTTGATTTTTCTTTTTGACAAAACATCCACAAGAATGCTTTCCGCATTTTCCGCCCTTGACGAAAGAGCCTTGAAATTGTCTTTATAATACGCTCCATTCTCTCTGTCGTAGGCGGAAAGGGCTCCGCAGACAGCATCCGCGATTATTTTGATATTCTTGAGGGATACCCATATGTGTGGGTCGTATACAGAGTCAAAGTTTTCGGAAAGAAATACTATTGAGACGTCTCTGGCGTTTTTTATCAAAGCTTTTGCGTTCTTATCTTCAAACTCGATTCCTGAACCGAGAAAAAAAATAAAATCCGCATCGGTTATGTTTTTCATCGTTAAAGGCATCAGGTCGGGAGAATGGACGTCCTGATTTGACAAGACAAGAGAAGCAGTTTCCCCCTTTTCTCCCAATATACTGCTTATTATGAATCTGACAGGTTCGATTGTGGTGACTACACTCATCTTGTCTGCATCCGGTTTATCATTGCATGCTAAAAAGAACAGAATCGCAGACGACAGAGCAAAGAGGATTTTTCTTTTCATTGCTTTTTCAGATCCTCTTTGAGTTTTTTATAATATTCAATCCTTTTAATCATCTCTCTTTCAAAACCCCTTTCCACCGGCTTATAATAGATTCTTTCCGTCATGTTGTCTGGAAAGTATTTTTCATCGATGAAGCTCTCTTTTTTCTGCGGGGGATACACGTAATCCTTTCCGTAGCCCCTCTCCCTGTCGAACTGTGTTGACGCGTTCCTGAATTTCAGAGGAACGGAGAGGTTCGCGGTATTTTTTGCGTCTTCAGCTGCTTCAGAGTAGGCATTATAGACGGCGGTGGATTTAGGAGCGAGCGCAAGGTAAATAGCGCACTGAAGAAGAGAGAGTTCGCCTTCCGGCGAGCCGAGCTTTTCAAATGCCTCATATGCTGAAATTGCGATTGTCATTGCCTGCGGGTCTGCATTTCCTATGTCCTCAGAAGCTATTCTTATCATTCTTCTAGCAATGTATAGTGGGTCTTCTCCTCCGGCAGTCATCCTCGCAAAATAGTAGATTGAAGCATTGACGTCGCTCCCCCTGACAGATTTGTGGAATGCCGATATCAGATTGAAATGTTCCTCTCCCTTTTTGTCGTGGGGAATAAATTTCCTGTTTATTATCTTCTTAAAATCCTCCACTGTTTCAATAGACCGTGCAAAATCCTTTATTGTGCTCACCATAATCAAAGCCTGTCTGGCGTCATAATTGGAGAAATCGGTTATGAAATCTATCAAAGAATCCTTGTATGATTCTATGCCGAGCTTTGAAAATCCTTTCACAATAACCTTTTTTATTTCATCCTTTGAAAGCTTCTCAAATTCAGCTGCTGTCAGCCGAGAGAGAAGAGCTTTATTCACTTCATAGGAGGGGTTCTCGGTTGTTGTGCCTATGATGAATATGCTGCCGTTCTCGACATAGGGAAGCAGAGCGTCCTGCTGAGCTTTGTTCATTCTGTGTATCTCGTCGATTATTATAAGAAGGGGCTCTCTGCACGCCTCTTCGACAATCTTTTTGAATTGGGTCGTGGAAAATGAGACTCCGTTGATGTTGAGAAAGGGGATGGAAAAATTTTTCGCCATGATGTTTGCTAATGTTGTTTTTCCGCAGCCCGGAGGTCCGAAAAAAAGCAGGGAGACCGGAATTTTCTTCTTCAAAATTATGTTGAGTATTTTACCTTCGCTCAACAGATGGTTCTGGCCGATGAAATCCTCAATGTCCTGGGGTCTCAGCAGCTCAGCAAGAGGAACGTTCTTAGAATCCATACTTTCCGTCTAGAAGAAAGACGGAGACTCTTTTGTGGGGAAAGGATCTCTTCATTATCACGGTCGTGTAGCAGATGTTCTTTTCATGTTCGCAGTTTACGCACTTCTGAGCCGCAATGCAGGGGGTGTCAAGATTGAACCTCATGCAATTTTTGACGGATGC
>JAQVDU010000087.1 GCA_028698175.1 bacterium
GTATGCAAAGGAAGCCATCAAACAGGATATAGGAAGCTCAGCCATACTCTCTGCAAATGAAACCGAGAATCTTCTGGATTCGGCGCTTGAAGAGATAAACAAAATAAACGGAGTCTTGGGCAGCATCATTATAGAGGAGTCGGGATTAATTATACGCTCAAAGGTTATAGAAAACCTTGACCCTGAGATAACTGCGGCGTTGTTCTCGACTATATTCTACGTCTCCGAGGATTCAATAGCCAAAGTCGACCTCGGAATGATAGACAGGGTCTTTATAGAAATAGGAAAGGTGAGGATCTATCTGTTCAAAGGGAACGGATACATACTCGGAATTTTCACTGAGGAGATTGTAAAGATCGGTCTTATACTTATTAAAGCAAAACAACTCCTCAAAAACATAAAGCAGGTGCTGGAATGATTAAGACAACTCTTGAAAAAATAATGGAAATAGGGGGAGTCAAGGGAGTGGAGGCGATAACTAAGGACGGGCTTGTGATTGAGAAGCTCTTCTATGAAAACGAAACAAGCGACGTTCTCGGAGCCATGGTCGCCAAAATAAACAGAGAGATGGAGATGACTATCGGAAGAAGCACTGACGAATTGCCGATCTTCTCCACGATCTACACAGACAAGCACGAGGTCCTTTTTATTTCCAAGGAAAAATTCATAATTGTGGTTTTGGCGGAAAAGAACGTCAATATAGGCGCTCTGATAATTCAGATAAAGAGCGTTGCCTCTCTGCTCCAGCCGCATATCTGACAATTCGGTTGCTTTCGGCAAGGAATTATGAAGCATTTGGTGCTTGACAATCAAACAGTAAAAAGAATTGATTCAATCATCCGCAGCTACATGACAGACAGCGGAGTATCCTCCGTTTTTATAATAAATACTGCCGGACAGATGCTCTACCACAGAGGAATCGCCAAATCAGACTACATGCTACAGTCGATAGGCGCCCTTGAGGCAGGCATATTCAATGCCACAAAAGGAATAGCAAAACTTTTAAACGAAGAGTATTTCACGAGCGCTTTTCAGGAGGGAAAGACCTTCTCCTTCTACTATCATGCAGTCACGGAAGATATTATTCTGGTCTCAATTTACGGAAAGAACTCCATAATCGGAGTCGTTCAGGTTGCATCCAAAAAGACTTCCGATGAAATCCTATCTCTCATGCGCGACAAGGAGGAGAGCCCGATGGAGATGGGTGAGGAGTTCAAGGCGGAAGTTGAATCAATGCTCGATGATATGTTCAAATGAAAATCATGAAGCATATTTTTTATAAACCCGTCTCTCTTATGCTGATTCTTTTGATGTTCTTTACAGCTTTTTCAGATGAATCCGCTTATCCGCCCTCTTCAAGTCAGCCGAAAATTAAGAGCGAAGATTCGCCTTTAAAAAAAGAACAGGCGGAGGATGAGCCACTTGCCGATGAAATCACTTTGGAGAAGCTGACATACTTTCTAACCGGCGGCATAACCCTTGTGACATTGGAGGCCCTATTCGGTTATACTCAGGACAACACAATCGCCAGATCATCAAGCCCGTACGTACTGTATTATTTAGCCGGCATGCTTCTGGCTATACCATTGATTACGGCTTTGACAGGCTACTTCATCTATCTGGCAAAGAATAATTCAATTAAAAAGCAGACAAACAATGACACTGATTTCGCGTCAAAAGAAGCTAAAAGCATCTCAAAATACTTCTGCTGGGGAGCAGGGAACTGCCTTTTTTTGGAGACGTTTTATTTTTCTTACTTTATAATTTTTTTGATAGTTGTGTTCGTGTGGTTGTTTCCGGTCGAGCTATAATGAACGGTTGACCGGGTAAATCTTTGCTTATTTTCCACTTGACAAAAGCGTAAATTTTGATAAAATAAAGTACTTTTAATAGGAAGTTCTTTCTTTATATCAGGAGGTATAAATGTTCAGCAAGGTAAGGTTTTTGGTTGTTATTGCATCTCTTCTCGCATTTGCGGCATGCAACAACCAGTTCATGTCAAGCGGCATAATATATATGCAGCAGAATGATTTCGACAAGGCGATAGTCCAGTTCAACGAAGCGGCCAAAGTGGAACCGAACAACGCGCAGGCGTATCTGTGGCTAGGAAAGGCCTACGGTTCAAAGCAGGAGTATGAGACTGCGGCGAAATATTTTGTTATAGCGCTCGACAAGGACACTTCGGGAAAGGTTTTGAAGGAGATGAAGGAGACAACCGAATTTTACTGGCCTGTCCTTTTCAACGCAGGAACCGGCTTTCTAAAGAATAAGGACTCAAAGGAGAGGAAAAACGACTATGAGTCATGGCTCAACAAAGCTGAGGCGGTCTTTGACACATCAGTCAATTATGACTATCTTGTTCTTCTGTACGCCGAAACGGGAGACGAGGCGAAGATGGTTGAAACAATATCAAAGGCCACAGCAAAGAATCCCAAGAATCTCTCCCTTTACTTTAACGTGGCCAAGTTCTATATCGGAGAGGAGAAATTCGACGATGCGAAAAGCTATCTCCAGAAGGCGATTGAAATTGATCCGACAAATACCCAGATAATATACTGGATGGGAGAGATAAACTACTCCACAAAGAAATTCGACGATGCGATAACATTCTACAAGAAATTCTTTGACGCATATCAGGCAGAGGATTCATTGGCGAAGACAAGGCTTGATTCATACAGAGGAGACGCCTCATTTAAGATGGGCAAAATATACCTTGAGGAGAAGAAGAAATTCGCTGACGCCATTAATCTGTTCAAGACGGCGCTTTCAATCAACAGCGAGGACCTTGAATCAATGCTCAATCTTGGATTTTCTTATTACAAAAACAAAAACTATGCTGACGCGATAACGATATTCGACGATTACATGAAAAAAGCGAATGTGGAGATAAGCGCTCTCTATTATATGAAAGCGGACTGCTACACAAGGCTGAAGAAGGACAACGAAGCCATTAAGGCGTATGACAAAGCAAAAGAGCTCGAAAAACAGGGCAAGTAAGGAGTGACAGATGAAGACAACAAGAATCAAAGAGAGCGAAATCAATCACAGGTGGTTTCTCATAGACGCGGAGAACAAAACTCTCGGAAGAATGTCTACGGAGATAGCCAAGATTTTAATGGGGAAAAACAAGGTTACCTATCAGCCAGACATTGACAATGGCGACGGAGTGATAATAATCAATGCAAAGAAAGTGCGCCTGACCGGCGCTAAATTCGAAGACAAGATGTACTACTCCCACTCGGGCTACATAGGAAATCTAAAGGAGACCAATCTCAACGAACTTATGGCGAAGCATCCTGAGAGGGTTATACTGCTTTCAGTAAAGAGAATGCTTCCGAAGAACAAGCTCGGAAGAAAGATGCTGACAAGACTCAAGGTCTATGCAAACGCGCAGCATCCACATGACTCGCAGAAACCAGAGACAATAAAAAAATAAAGGAGGTTTTCCTTGACAGCGCAAAAGATTTACGTCGGAAGGAGAAAGGAATCTGTGGCGAGAGTGCGCCTTATAGAGGGCAAAAACGCCTTCATGATAAACGGACGAAAGCTCGATGATTTCATACACAGGATAGACCACAAAGAGAGCGTGCTTAACGTTCTTAAACTATGCAATCTTGACAAGAAAATATCGGTGTACGCAAGAGTAAACGGCGGCGGGATAACTGGGCAGAAGGACGCCCTCCGTCTTGCTATAGCGAGGGGTATAGTGGAGAAGTATCCTGAATTCAAGCCCGTTATGAAGGAAAACGGACTGTTGACAAGAGACCCGAGAGAAAAAGAGAGAAGGAAGTACGGTCTTGCAAAGGCAAGAAAGAGATACCAGTTCTCAAAGAGATAATAAAAAAAATACGCACACTGCTGTCATCGGAAAGGGCGGTGCACATCAAGTGCTCCCTTTCTTAGCAGTGGAAGAACAACCAAGGAGGATAAGCCAATGAAGATCACCATTGAAGAACTTTTAAAAGCTGGAGTTCATTTCGGCCATAAGACGGAGAGATGGAACCCCAAAATGAAGCCGTATATCTTTGCGGCAAGAAATGATATTTACATTATTGACCTTCTTAAAACAATTGAGCAGATGAAAAAGGCGCACACAGCGGTAAAGGACATTGTTGCAAACGGCGGTGAGATACTCTATGTTGGAACCAAGAAGCAGGCAAAAGACATAATAAAGCAGGAAGCAACGGCAACCGACTCATACTTCATTTCTGAGAGATGGCTCGGCGGGCTTCTCACGAACTTCTCCACCGTCAAAAAGACGATAGAGAGGCTCAAGGATTATGAAAAGAAAATGGCCACGGGCGGTTTCAAGAATTTCACAAAGAAAGAGGTCACCGGCAAGGAGAGAGAAATTGAAAAACTGACGAGAATGTTCGGCGGAATAAAGAACATGAACCGTCTGCCGGAAGTCATATTCATAGTTGATACAAAGAAGCACAAGATAGCGATTCATGAAGCTAATCTGATGGGCATTCCTGTTATAGCCCTCGTGGACACCAACTCGGATCCGGACGCTGTCGCAGTGCCTATCCCGGGAAATGATGATGCGATAAAATCAATCGAAATCGTGACCCAGGTCATCTCATCGGCAGTCGCTGAAGGAAAGAGCATGAGAAAAGAATCCGGATCAGAAGCAAAATCCCAGGAGAAGGGCTTCACCGAGGAAGTTGTCATTGAAACAGCCGACAGGAGCGATAAGCCGAGAAGAAATCAAAGAAGAGTCGAATAGGAGGAAAGAATGGAAATAACGATGGAAATGATAAAGAAACTCAAGGACAGAACCGGTCTTGGAATAATGGACTGCAAAAAAGCCCTTGCCGAAAATAACGGAGACGAAGAAAAAGCTATCGAGTATCTCAGAAAACAGGGAGTGCTTAAAGCCGCGAAGAAGTCTGCGAGAGACGCAAACGAGGGTTTGGTGCATGCTTACATTCACACCGGCAGTAAACTCGGCGTGATGGTTGAAGTCAACTGCGAGACTGATTTTGTGGCTAAGACAAAGGATTTTTATGACATGACTCACCAGATAGCAGTTCACATTGCGGCCGCAGAAGTGGAACCGCAGTACGTGAATATCGAAGATGTCCCGGCTGAGCTGTTGGAAAAAGAGAAGTCGATCTATGCCGAACAGATGAAAGCCACGGGAAAGCCGGCCAATGTCATAGAGAAAATCGTTGAAAATAAAATAAAGAAATACTGCGAAGACATATGCCTCATGAGCCAGGAATTCTTCGGCTCGGAAGTAAAGAAGACTGTAAGTGAATACATAAAAGAAAATATAGCCAAATTCGGAGAAAACATCAAGGTCAGCAGGTTCGTAGTCTTCAAAATCGGGGACTGAAATGAAAGAGAAGCCCAGATACAAACGGGTGCTTCTGAAATTATCCGGAGAAATCCTCGGCAGCAGGGAGGACGGCGCATTCAGCGAAAAATCCCTCAAACCTGTAGTCGACGAGATAGCTGATGTGTACAAGCTCGGCGTCGATATCGGTATCGTCATAGGAGGCGGGAATATCGTGCGAGGAACTCTGCTTGAAAAAAAACTGCATCTTGAGAGGGTTTCAGCGGATTATGCCGGAATGCTTGCCACGGTGATCAACGGAATGGTTTTGCAGGGCATGATCGAGAAAAGAGGAATAGAAACAAGAATGATGACAGCCATTGAAATACAACAGCTTGCGGAGCCGTATATCAGACGCAAAGCCCTTTCCCACCTGAAGAAAAGACGCATAGTCATTTTTACAGCTGGAACGGGGAATCCATTTTTCACGACAGATACCGCGGCGGTTCTCAGAGCCACCGAAATAGAAGCCGAAATCCTGCTCAAGGGGACAAAGGTGGACGGAGTCTTCAATCTCGACCCTGTTAAAAACAAGAATGCAAAAATGTACAAGGAGATCAAATACTCAAGCGTACTGAGCGACGAACTCAACGTGATGGACATGACTGCCATATCACTCAGCAAAGAGAACAAACTGCCGATAATCGTATTCAATATTATGAAGCATGGAAATTTTACCAAGATTGTAAAAGGCCTGAAAGTAGGAACATTAGTTTCATAAGGGGGAAATATGCCGGAAAAACTGACGAAAGAGACTGAATCTGGAATGAAGAAAGCTGTTGAAGCGTTCAAGGGCGAACTTTCAAAAATACGCACAGGGAAAGCTTCACCGAATCTTCTTGACGGAATCTTTGTAGATTATTATTCAGTGAAGACTCCGCTTAATCAGGTGTCGACCATTTCGACTCCGGAACCGAGGCTCATTGTCATTCAGCCGTGGGACAAGAGCATAATAGGCGAGATAGAGAAAGAGATACTCAAAGCCAACATCGGCCTAACTCCTTCAAGCGACGGAAACGTTATTAGGCTCGCGGTTCCTCCTTTAACAGAGGAGAGACGCCATGAAATAGTAAAAACCCTGAAAAAACTTGCCGAGGACAGCAGAGTTTCAGTTCGCCAGATAAGGCGGGAATCTATAGACAAGCTCAAAGCCATGAAAAAAGACGGCAAGCTTCCAGAGGATGACGAGGAGCGGCTCGAAAAGGAGATGCAGAAAACAACGGACAGAGAGATAGCAGAGATTGATTCTCTGCTTGCAAAAAAAGAGAAGGAAATTCTCGAGCTGTGAAAAGCGGCAGGGACTTGTGAAATCTACGGCTAAGGAGTCCGGGTCAAAACTGCCTTCCCACGTGGCTATTGTAATGGACGGCAACGGAAGATGGGCGGAAAAGCAAGGCAAAAATCGAATTTTCGGCCATAAAAAGGGCGTAGAGTCAGTGAGGAAAATTGTAAGGCGCGCCTCTGAACTTAAAATAAAATACATAACTCTCTTTTCCTTCTCAACAGAAAACTGGAGCAGGCCCTCTAGGGAAGTGAGCGCATTGATGACTCTTTTTACCCAACTTCTCGATAAAGAGGTTCCGGAGCTATACAAAAACAACGTAAAGGTTATGTTCACGGGGAGAAGAACCCGTCTATCGCGCTCTCTGCTGGAGAAAATGGAGAATGCCGAGCAGGTTACAAAGCACAATACCGGGTTGACTCTCATACTTGCTTTTGATTACGGCGGAAGGCAGGAGATAATTGACGCGTGCGTTCAAATATGCAGAAAGCTCAAGAATCAGCAGCTTGAGTTTCTGGACACTGAAGAATTCGCCAGGCATCTTTACCTTCCGAATGTTCCCGACCCTGACCTAATAATAAGAACGAGCGGAGAGTACAGGTTTTCAAACTTCCTTCTTTGGGAGGCGTCATACTCTGAGCTTTACTTCACGGATGTTCTCTGGCCTGAATTTGACGAAGAGGAATTCGACAAGGCATTGAAAGACTATGCCGAGAGGGAAAGAAGGTTTGGAAAAGTTAAATAAGTCGAATTTGTTTTTCCGACTGCTCACCTCATTCGCTTTTGTTCCGTTTTTTTTAGCAATCTTTGACTTCGGTTCATACCCGTTTCTCTTTCTGATTCTCGGAATAATCGGCATCATGGCTTATGAATTTTTTTACCTTCTCAGGGCTAAAAAACTCAATCCTTATTTCAAAGTGGGAGTCTTTTCCTCTGTAATACTCGGATTTATTATGTACTACTCTTCGGCTCTCTTTACGTATTTTCTGATAACTTTTCTTATAATGCTCGTGACAGTCGGGGAATTGAGAAGGGAGAAGAATGGAGAATCCATTATATATATGTCGTCAACAACATTCGGAGTGATATACACCGGCTGGCTGGGCGGACACATGCTTCTTGTGCGCCAGTTCAGCGAATCCGTATTCAACTCCGGAATAATGATTTATCTGCCCTTTCTGATGATCTGGATGGCGGATACCGGAGCGTTTTTCCTCGGGTCGCTCATCGGCAAACATAAAATAATTCCGAGAATTTCCCCGTCAAAGTCTTACGAAGGTCTTATAGGCGGCTTAATTTTCTCTTTTCTCTCCGGATTCGCATTCATGAAAATCTGGGCTCAGTTTTTGACAGCGGCGGACATTCTCATTCTATCAATCATAGCGGTGACTGCCGGTCTTGCCGGTGACCTCGTGGAATCAGCCATGAAGAGGGATGCGAACATAAAGGACATTTCTTCATTCCTTCCCGGACACGGCGGAGTTCTTGACAGATTCGATTCTATACTTTTCGCTCTTCCGCTCTTTTACTATTATTTCGTTTTCATTTTAAAAAGCAGGCTTGTGTGAAAAGAATACTTCTTCTTGGAGCAACCGGTTCAATAGGCGCGTCCACCATAAAAATAATTAGGAAATATCCGGAAATGTTCAAGCTTGTCGGTGTTTCGGCTTTTTCAAGCAGAGAGAAGCTTAAGAGCATAATGTCCGAATTTAATGTAGAATTCGGGGCTTTAAGGAGAGATGACTCTATCATAAGAGGTTCGCTTGAGGAGAAAAGAAAGGATGACGTCAATGAGTTTCTCACGCAGGAGCTTGACTATGACATTGTAGTCAACGGATTGGTAGGCTCGGTCGGATTTCTTCCCACTCTTAAGGCGATAGAGAGAGGAAA
>JAQVDU010000088.1 GCA_028698175.1 bacterium
CGGATTTTGAGAATGTGATTTTTGTAGAGAAGAACGGAAGCTGAGTGAAATCTTTCCTTATAGATGCATTCGGAGGCAGAACGGGAGCTTCAGAGGTCACGTTGCCTCCGTCCTTCTTTGCACTTTTAACTTTGTCAGAATCTCTCTCATCTTCCATCACGCTAGATTCGCTCATTTTATAAGCCTGCGACGGAGCCATTTGGGCAAGACCTTCTATGCCATACTCGTTTCTCCATCCGCCGTAATAATAATAGGGATACTGGAGAGTGGTTGAATTCGAATAGTATGCCTCATTCTGGTAGTAGCCGTAGAAGGTGTTCATCGGGTCATGATACGAGTAATTTGTGAGCATAAGAACTGCCGCGTCTACAACTGTTAAAACAGCCGCGACATTCTCTTTGCTTTCGGTTATCAGCTCAATTTCCACAGTGTCTCCCGGCTGATATTCCTCCCTGTCCGTCTTAAGGTCAAATGAAAGGCGTTTTGACTCGGCTGATACGTCAATGAATTGTGTCTGGATTCTCTCCTTCTCTGACGTGTCCTCCGAAAGAACAAAGACAGTAAAATAGAATCCGTTTATTAGATCTTTTGTTACAGGAACATTCACTATTGAAGTATCGGAATCAAATCTTAACATGTCTATTGAATGTATTGAATCAGTGTTAAAGTAATAGTAATGTTTCTGCAGACTCACGGGTGAATATATTTTAATTCTCGCCGTATCGCCTACCTCGTAGATTGCCTTGTCAGCGTTTATCGCTATGGCATCCGGCTTGTCATAATACCACCACCAGCCGTAGTAAAAGGATTGAATGACTTTTGTCTTTTCATACTCAAGCTCAACAGTATAATAAGCTCTCTTTTCAAGCTTCATCCATGTCGAATCTGATGTCAGGCCTGATTTCAGGTACTTGACCGACAGAGTGTCAGGAACGGAATCATTGTATGAGTATTGCCTGATTATTCTCAATGTCATCTTTTTGCCGCTTAGAGCGCTTCCGTCATCTTTGCATACGACGGTTTCTATAAGAGTCGAATCGTCTTTATCGTTAATATTAGACACCTTTATTCCCGCATAGGAGTCGCGCGAATATTTTGTGAAATACACTGCCTGCGATATTGCCTCTTTGTCTATCGCCTTGACCGTGCTTATCAGCTGAACGCTGAGAGGATTGGCGACTGAAGAGTAGTAAACGTTTTGTTTGTATTCGAATTCGCCTGAAGAGTTCATTGTGTCCTGAGAATTAAACTTTCCGGCATCAAAAGAGACGGTATCGTTTGAGATGTAGAAATTGAATCCCGGGAAGTTCTGCGAATAGAAAGATCCGCGGTTTATCAGCAGAGTTGAATAGACAGAGTCTCCCGCCATTTTCATTCCGGAGAGATAATTGGCCATAGTCTTGATTTCCAAAACTTCTTTAAGAGAGTACGCTGATTTCTTCGAAGAGACTTTAATTTCAAAAGTTGGCTCCTTAAATTCCTGCACCATGAATGATGTTTGCGCATAGTAAAATTTCTTGTCAGTAAAAGATACGCTGTAGTATCCTGTTTTGAATGAGTCCGGAATCATTATTTTCAAGGTGAACAAACTGTTTTTGTCTAAGGAGACGACTCCTTTATAAACCTCTTTGTAGTCAGGATTATAGACGGAATAGTTTATTTTTTTCAGGTCAGAGTATTTCACTCTGTTTCCCTCGACATCCCTTACGATTCCGGTAACAAAGACCGAATCTGAAAGTTTGTAAAGGTTCTTGTCTGTAAAGAGATAGGTTCTTGAGTCTGTTTCCTTTTCTGGCAGGTAATATGACATCAAAAGCTTTTCGTCATTGTGCTCAAGGTAAAGCATCTTTCCCGGCGCGTTATATTTCACTTCGAACCATCTCATCTGAGGTTTTTTCATTTCAAGCATGCCGTTTTTCATAGGCAGAGCAGAGAGCTGAACTCCTTTGACGTCATACACAAAGAGAGTTGATTTGCCTGTCAATAAAGATTCTCCCTTTCTGTCAGTCGCAAAAATAAATCCGTTTTTGTTTGTCATCACGGAATGCATCCTCAGAGGGGTCACCTGGTAGGTAAAGCCTATGTCATAGGTATCGCGGCCAAAAGCATATTCGACAAAGCCCATTCCGAGTTTAAGTTTTCTTTTAAAATCAATATCCGCATCAATGGTATCTTCGTAAAGTTCGTTTCTCTTTGTATTCAAAGCATACTTCTTTTTGTCCCATTTTCTGTAATTCTTATTATTCCAGTATCCGTAATCATATCCCCCCATCTCCTTTATGAACCCGGAGACAGTCATGTCATTTATATACAGAGAGAAATCAGACGCATTCATCAAAGAAAACGGAAGAAGCAGTCTTTTCGAAGGATTGTAATATCCGCCTGCAAATGAGACAAAGGGGTAGTAATCGCCCGCAGTAAACTTGTACAATCCCGGATTTTTTATTTTGCTGCCATGAACATCGTAAAGATTCTCTGTTATTTTTATCATGTAGCTTCCGCCGGGAACAAGCTTTTTATAGGTTGAAAAGTACTGGGATTGGGTTGAATAGTAATAATCAAAGAGTGATTCGCTTTTTCCTTCGTTTATGAAGAAAACGTTTTTGAAAATTTCCTCTGTCTTTACAGGATTGGTGAATTCTATGTTAACGTATGAATTCGAATTATAATATACCTGGCCGATGTTCTCCCTGTGTATGTATTTGAATTCGCCGAGAGTATAAATTGTATAATCCTCGCTGTTGCGCATATACTCCTTCAGAAACACCTTAAGTTTGAAAACGGCGGAGCTTTTAAGAGTCTTTTTCGGTTTAATGATGACCGCAGTCATATTGAGAGTGTCATCCTCATCGTCCGTATAAAAGTAATTGTTGTAATAGTAATATGACCAGTCGCTTTTTTTTGTGGATTTGAATACGTCGAATTCAATGTCATTCGCTCCTTCTTTAAAGGTAATGTTACCCTTTATCTTTTCAATCGGAACAGGATAGTTAAAAATCAAAAATAAAGAGGAGTCGGGATGAATTGTCATATTTGAAGCATAAACCACTTTAAGGTTGACCGGTCCGAGAAAAATTTTAACGTCGCTCTTCAGAATGGAAGAGTCCAGAGAAAGGATGCCTTTTTTTATTGTAAGCTTATATTTAGTGTCAGGAGACAATGGTTTTGAGGGAATGAAGACGATTGTATTTTTCCCCCTCTGCCTGAATACTCCCTTCGTTTCAGGCTCGATGGAATAATCAATTTTTAAATTTTCAACACTCTGAAGAGGAAGAATGTCCTCTGAAAACTTCAACACAACTTCGTCTATCCTTCGGTCTACAATGGTGTTTGTCGCCGGCACAGAGGATACGAGCGTCAGCTCTTTATTCTTTTTGATAAGTTCGTCAATTGATTTGCCTGCATACTGAACGTCAAAAGCGGCAGACAAAACAATTCCAATCGCAAAGACAAAAACGAGCATCAAAATTCTTTTCATATCCGCTCCTTTTTATTTCCTATGATTTATATAATTCAATATCTCAGGCCTATGAAACAAGAGAAAGCTTCACACCTTGAATTTCGCCACGTGCGCCTTCATCTGCTCCGCAAGACCGGAAAGAGTCATTGTGGTTTCAGTCATCGTGTTGAAAGCCGCCGTCTGCTCCTCGATAGACGCAGAGACCTCTTCCGCCGCCGCGGCATTGAGCTGAGATTCCTCAGCCACTCTGTCAATTATTTTAACAAGATTGTTGACTGCCTTTTCAGAATAATTCCCTTTCTTTACTATGTTTTCAATCTCGGATACTGCCTTCTCCATCTCTTCAGATATCGTTCTGAGCCTGGTTGAGGCGCTCATGAATATCTGCCTTGATTCCGTTATCCCCTCTCTCGTGTGCTGCGCTTCCACAACCATAGAACTTGTCTTTTCAATTACGCCGCTAACTATTTTGTTTATCTCTTCCGCCTGCGCCCTGCTCATGTCAGCCAGCTTCGAAATCTCCTGCGCCACCACAGAGAATCCTCTTCCATACTCTCCCGCTCGCGCCGCCTCAATCATCGCATTGAGGGATAATATTGACGTTTTTTTTGTTATGCCGTTTATTGTGTCTATTATCTGCGGAACCTTTTCAATTTCCTCAACAAGAGACGATATCCTTTCAGAGAGGGTCTCTATCGCTTTGACAAGATTCTCTGAGCTTTCAGAGGCCTCTTCAGCCTCCTGCTTGCCCTCCCTTGATATCTGAAGGGTCCTTCCCGACATCTCCTTGGTTTTGAGAGCCACAGATACTGTCTCGCTTGCGTTTGACTGAGCCGTCTTGGCGTCAGCGACTATCCTGGTTATGCTGTCCATCTGTTTCTGCGAACTTATGGCAATCTCCTGCACGGACGAGGTTATCTCCTGTGATGCGGCAGTCACTTCCTGAGTTATTGAAGCCAGGGACTGAGCCTGATGATGAAGCTCGGGAGAGGCGACAGAAAGGTCGCGAACTACTCCGCAAAGGTCATTGAGAAACGAATTCACTCCCTTTGCGAGAGTTCCTATCTCGTCGTTTCTCGATTCGCTGAGCCTCTGAGTGAGGTCAGTTCCTATGGAACTGACTTTGGTAGAAATCTGCACAACAGGATAAAGGGCGTTTCTTACTATGAGAGTCGCCATTACAACTCCAGCAATAAGGGCCGCAAGGGCAAAAATCAAAGAGACCCTTACCACCCTGCCGATTGATTTTTTCAAAAAATCCGAAGATACTCCTATTCTGACAAAGCCGATGAAAGTCTCTTCATATGATTCAAGAAAATCGTCGCCTGTGCCGGCAACGGTAATTGGTGCGTAGAAATCCCAGATGTCTCCCTGCGTATGGAGCGGTTCCGACTCGCTCATCAGAGCAAGAACGCCATCCTCGAGAGTGTGGTCTGTATCCGACTTGTTGTGTGAAGATACCACATGTCCGTTTGAATCATAAACATAAGCGTATATTATGTCTTCCTGGGAGGAGAGATTGAGAAGAGCTTCGGATATCTCATTGTAATTTTCGCTGCCGAGAGGATTCTTGCATGTTATTGAGAAGAGAGTCGACAATGACTCGCCTCTTACCCTGAACTGTTCCTTTGATGAAGAGAGCGTCTGAAAATAAAAGAAAATGAAAAATGACAAAACTATTCCCAAAACAAGCATTACTATTACTAAAACGGAGTGCCTCAGAAGATTTGTGGTTTTCATTTTATTTGAATGTCTCTTTGGCTTTTTGAAGAACGCTTTCTTCAATATCTATTTTCAGGTCTTTTGCCGTTTTTGTGTTTATATACAGGTCTCCGCTCTCCATATCCGCCGGTTCATCGATATTTTTGCTTTCCAGATAGTGTTTTATCATAATTCCAAGATTCCTTCCGTTTTCGAAGTAATCCGGAGCAAGCCCGAAGAGAGCACCCGACTTGACGAGTTTGTCCGAAGAGACAAAGAGCGGCGATTTGATTTTTTGCGCCTGGAGCATAAGTGCGCTTATCACCCCGGAAGAGGATATTATGGGGTCTGAAAGCATAAGCACAACTGAGACGTCTTTGATAGACAGAATTCTCTCATTGACATCCTTCTCATTTTCCGCCTTTGTTTTTTTGATTGTCATTCCCCTCTCCTGAGCCTCCTTCTCAAGTCCTTTAAGAAGGGACTCTCTGGAATAGAGAACTCCCACGGAAGTGGCGCCCGGAATTATGGATTTTATAGTTTCAAGCTGTTTTGAGAAGGCTATATTCAGACTAACTCCTGTTATATTTTTTTTGTCTCCCGCTATAAGCGACGGATTATAGACCATTCCGTAAAAAACCGGTTTCTTAAGGTTTTCACTGACAGCTGTTTTTAGAGGGGATTCACCAAGCACGCAAACGGCGTCGTAGGATTCAGATTTTTTCAATGCCTCTGATGCGCACTCTTTATCTCCTTTGCAGTCAACCAAGTCGTAATCTTTTATGCCTGCATTTTCGAGGCCTTTTACCGCTTCATTGTAGAAATCGGCATCCTTCCATTTAACAAGAAGAATCTTTGCCTGCGTTATTTCCGTTGCAGTCAGAATAAGCAGAATGGCTGTGATGATATTTTTCCTCATATTTATTCCTTATATTTCATATTTTAAATTCATACGTCAGCTTTGCTCCGATTTCCCTGTCAAGAGCGGGAAGCGGCGCGAATGATCCGTCATATGGCTGAACAAAGCTGAACTCCGCGTCAAGTATGTTTCTGGCGAAGACTCCCAGAGACAAATGTTCCATAAAGAGATTTTCATACCTTACGTATCCGTTTATCATATAAATTGAAGGATACCTCCTCGACAGAAATACTTCATTCACATCGTCATAAGAGTAGTAACCGTACCTCTCTGTCATGTATTCGCCAGACAAATTCAAATATATATTCCCATTGAAATTGTACGTTGCCGAAAGAGCCGCTCTGTGCGCGGGAGCTCCGAGAAGAAGCTCCTCTCTTCCTTCAACTGAGTAGAGGTCAACCTGATTGTCATTCGCATGATAGTAAGAATAGCTGATGTTGAGCGAGAATGGCTTGTACTTTATCCTGTAGTCAATCTCAGCTCCCCTCGTGCCTATCCTTGTGTCGTTTATGTATCCCTCGAGGAATGTCTCTTCGTCAAAATAATAGACTATCGGCGAGAGTATCGTTATGTCGAATATGTTTCCTACAATGTACATCTCAGGGGTTATCACATAACCGAGTTCAAGTTCTACGCTTCTTGTCTTCTCCGGCTCTATGTCGCTGCTTCCATCCACGTTCATGAAGCTTGGAGAACGGAAAGCATGGGAATAGAGAAACTTGAAATGCAGTTTGTCAAAGATTTTTGTCAAACCCGCCCTAGGAACTGCGAAGTATCCGTACTTTTGGTTGTATTCTACCCTTCCGCCTGCCGTGAGAAGCATTTCAACCTTGGGTATCCTGTAAAGTATTTCAGAAAATACAGAGACGTTTTGATTTACGAGTTTCCTCGAACCGTCGGAAAAATCAACCTGAATCGAGTCTCCGGCGAGGCATCTTTCATAGTAGTACTCTTCTCCTGCCATGAATGAGAAATCCTCCGAGTGTTCATAATTAAAGGTCAGGTTCTCGCTTACTTTCTCCGCCTTGAGATTCCAGTAATTCTCCATTACGGTGGAATCCGTATCCTTTACCTGCCATGGATACTGCATCTTATACTTCAATGAAGGAACTATCTTCAATTTTTCATTTATCTCATAGGTATATTTTACATCGGCAAGATAGGAGTCGAAACTCTGCTTAATGCTCTTCGGAAGAGCATAGTCATATACGTCTTTCAGAGTCATATCGTATCTGTCAACCATCAGATTGATTTCAAGGTCTTTAAACTCGACTCCCAAGCCGGCGTTAAGAGGGTACAAAGACGAATTATCAGCCAT
This sequence comes from bacterium, assembly GCA_028698175.1. Lineage (GTDB taxonomy): Bacteria > Hydrothermota > 32-111 > 32-111 > 32-111 > UBA2202. The sequence continues at coordinate 7,399 of JAQVDU010000088.1, forward strand.
GTCGAAACTGTCATTGTACATGTCATAGTACTCTCTGTTGCTCCTTATCGCCTGTTTATAGGAGAATGAACCGTCCAGCACAAAATCCCCGAAACTCTTTTCGAAGATTCCGTTGCCGCCCCTTCTCGCGTATGTCTCCTCAAACTGAGAATAAACCAATGACCCTCCTATATAATCGGACCTTTCTTCTCTTCTCGTGATTATGTTTATCACTCCAAGCTCGGCAAAACCTCCGTATTTTGCCGACCCGGGCCCTCTTATTATCTCAATTTTCTCAATCAGCTCAACCGGCACGTGGTTCCCCAGCATTATATTTGAATAGGTTAGCTCATTCATTTCATGCCCGTCAAGCAGGAGGAGGACCTTTCCTTCATTAGCCCATATGCCGCGAATGCCTATACTGACGACCTGAGCCACGTCTGCTCCGAAAAAGAATCCCGGGACCATTCTCAGGACCTCTATCATATCGTTAGCTCCCGAATTCTTTATATCCTCCTTAGTAATCACTGTTATTATTCCCGGAGTCTCCCTTATTGAAAGGGATTTCTGCGAAGCCACGTTGACCTCCTGCGCAAGAAGCTCTTCAAGCCCCATATCCTGCGCTGACGACAGCGAGAAGATTCCGATTGTTGCAGAAAGAAAAATCGTCGTTTTGAGAAGAGTATTCATAACACTCCTTTTTAAATTAATAAACACAAACTATTATATATACTTATTTGCAAGAATCAAGTATTTCATTCACCTTCTCGTCGCATTCCTTGTTATATTCCCTTTTCACATGTGTTATTTCAAATGATTTGAATTTTGAAAGAAGATTCATGGCATTCATGCGCAATGAGGAGAGAATCGGATTTTTCACCTTATAAACTCCCGTCACCTGACGCACCACAAGCTCGCTGTCCGAAAAAATAAAGATTTCCGTATTTAGCGGCTCTAAGCACTCGACGGCTCGTTCGAGCCCAGCAACAAGCCCCATCCATTCAGCGAAATTGTTTGTATTTTCATTGAGGAATTTACCGTCTTGTATTTTTTTTTCGCCCCACTCAATGGTGTATGCGCATGCGGATG
>JAQVDU010000089.1 GCA_028698175.1 bacterium
TCAAAAATCAGTCGTATTCGCGCTTGAAGGGCACGCAGGCCTGGGAAAGTCAAGAATAGTGCGGGAGATAAAGAAAGTTCTGCGGGATGACAACTTTAAGGTGTTACAGGGCAACTGTCTTTCTTACGGAAGCCCACTCTCATACCATCCTTGGATAGAGATTATTTCGTCATTATTCGGATTTGAAAGCCATGATTCGACAGAAGCAAAAATGAAAAAAGTTTTGCGGCTTCTTGACAGCACGGGGAAATCAATGAGTGAGTGGCTTCCCCTCATAGGAGAGGTGTTGTCACTCGACTTCGGCATGAATGACCTTGTAAAAAACCTCGACAAGAGCGTTAAGAAAGAGAAATTCTACGACATAGTAACCGGCATGCTTTGCTTTCTCTCAGAAAAAAATCCGTTGGCTTTGGTTATAGAAGATTATCACTGGGCTGACAATTCATCATCAGAGCTTCTGAGTCATTTAAGCAGAAACTGCAAAGACAAAAGAATTCTCTTTGTGATTCCCTTCAGGCCGTCCGAGGGTAAGACATCGACTGAAGTTTTAAATGAAGACGTGAGATTTGTTCTCAGAGAGCTTTCGCCGGCAGAGACGGGAGAACTCATAGACAATCTCCTAAACGTAAAGAATCTTGATAATTCGATAAAAAAACTTGTCGCTGAGAAGTCGCAGGGCAATCCGTTCTACGTTGAGGAGCTTGTAAAGTCAATGATAGAGCAGAAATACATAACCAAAACAAATGAATGCTGGTCATTCGACATGAAAGGTCGTGAAGTGGCGCTCCCAGACTCCGTGGAGGGTGTTATTTTATCGAGGATCGACCGTCTCGACATAGCGGAGAGAAACGTTCTTCAGACAGCTTCTGTTCTGGGCAGAGAATTCAGGTATGAAATTTTAAACTCTCTCTGCAAAGAAGAGAAAAGCTTGAAAAGAATCCTAAGCAGGCTTAACGGGCTTGATCTGATAAAGACGGACGAAGGTGAAAGCGAAGAGTTTTTCTTCAAGCACATACTCACGTGCGAGACAGCCTACAATACTCTTTCATTCGCTAAGAGGCGCGAAATTCATTTCCAGGCAGGAAGCGTTTTGGAAAAAGATAATCTTAATATCGCATCCAACACGGGAATGCTCTCATACCATTTTCACAAAGCCAATGCCTTTACGAAATCAATGGACTATTCAATAAAGGCGGGCGAGAGGGCAAAGGTGGTCTATGCGAATGACGAAGCCATTGAGTACTTTTCAAGGGCGCTTGAGGATTACTCTGCCGACAAAGAGAAGGAGAAGAAGCTGGCGGCCCTCGCTTATGAAGGAAGAGCGTCTGTATTCAGCTTCGTAGGAAGGGGAGACGAAGGGATAAAGGATGCTGAAACTTCGATAAAGATAGCTCAGGAGATTCAGGATGAGGAGCTTACAGCCCTCTGTTTATCCGAATCATGCATAATTTACGAACTTACAAGCAATTTTGACAGAATGAAGGATTCTGCAGAAAAGGCGCTTTCGATTTACAAAAATAAGAGTGATGTCATTGGAATGGCGAGGAGTTATAATTACATAGGGATGTACTACGGAATAACAGGAGAGCCGATCAAGGAGCTGGAGATGCTGAAAGAGGCGGTAGAACTTCTCTCAGACAGAACAAAACTCGATGACGGAAAAATCCCGGACAATGCTTCAGCAGAGGCATACCAGCTTTTGCGAGTTGTGCTGAACAATATCGGATACGTGCAGAGGATGCTTGGAGAGACGAATGCCGCTCTTGAAAATTACGAAAAGTCGCTTGAGTTGAGAAAACTTATAAAAGACACTACCGGCGTGGCTCAGGTTTTAAACAACATAGGAATGATTTACGGAAGGGGAGGAGATATACCAAAGGCCCTTCCTTATTTTGAAGAGTCGATTAAAACCTATGAGGAGATAGGCAACAAAAAGGGACTCGGTTCGTCCCTTGTCAATTACGGCTATTTAAGCGGAAGAGCCGGAGACAGCAAAAAGGAGCTTGAATGCTATGAGAAGGGCCTTGCCATACAGAGGCAGATAAATGACAGATACGTGATGTCATTCACTCTCGGAAACATAGGCAATTATTATCTGCGGATGAATAATCCTTATAAGGCGCTTGAATACCAGATGGAATCTCTGTCCATAAAAAAAGAGATAAATGACAGAACCGGAATGGCCGCCGCATATTCAAACATAGCGCGTTGCTATGAGGTTCTTGGCGACGCAGAAAAAAGATTTGAAAATATGAGAGAAGAACTGAAGATATATGAGGAGGCGGGGGATGAGAAAAAGGCGGCGGAGCTGAGGGAGAAGATGAAAGAGTAAGCTGGTGAGCTGGCGGGAAAAAACATAAAAAATATGAAAACAAAGAAAAATAGAAAGAGCATCAAGACCGAGAGGGAAGTATTCTGGAGGAAGAGGCGCTCCAGCAAAGTGGTGACCGCATGGCTTTTACTTGCTGCGATAGCAGTTCTCGTCTGGTTCGGCGACGCGCTTATAGATAAAATATTCTTCTACAGCGAATCATACGAGGAGATTGCAGTCACAGACGTGTCCGCATTTGAAATATATTTCCGTTCTTCTCTTATTCTCCTTCTTTTCATCATCGGCATAATTGTGACTTACAGAACAGTAGAGAAGGCAAAATCGGAGGAGCTTATAGAATTTGAGCGAGAGCAGACCCTTAAAATATTTGATTCAATAGACGAACAGATATATATAATTGATCCGGCGTCCCACGAAATTCTCTATAAAAACAAAAAGGTGGAGGAACTCTTCGGAGATTCAGAGGGAAAGAGGTGCGAGGAGTATTTCACGAACCACGGCGGAGACTGCTCGAAATGCAGTATGAATTACCTTACAGAGAGCGGAAGCGAGGGTTTTCGTTCTGATGAATATTACAATTCAAAGGCAGACAGATGGTACCATGCGATTGAAAAGGTGATAAAGTGGATAGACGGAAGAGATGCGGTTTACACAATCCTTATAGACATAACAGAGAGAAAACGCACAGAGGCTGAGGCATTTAAAGCCAGCAAGGTGGAGACCCTTGAAGTGATTTCCGGGAGCATAGTCCATGATTTCAACAATGTTCTGACCACAATCATAATGAGTCTTTCCCTCGCTAAGCACCTTGCCCAGAAAGAAGAGAAGCTCGCAGGGCTTATCGGAATGGCTGAAAATGCGGCATTCAAGGCGAAGGATATAACCCATCAGCTGCTCTCATTCGGACGAGGGGAGGAGATGGCTTTAAAGCATGCCCACATGGAGAAGCTGATAAGGGAGAGCGCGGATTTTATTTTAAAAAACTCAAATTTGAAATACTCCGTGATTTCAGAGAAGGATCTTCCTCTCGTTATGGTTGACGTGACGCAGGTAGCCCAGGTGATGAACAATCTCCTGATAAATGCAAAGCAGGCTGTGGGAGAAGACGGGGAGATACAGATAAAACTCTCAAGCGGCTTTGTGTCAAGAAAGGACCAGATGCCTCTTAAGGAGGGAAAATATCTTATAATAGCGGTAACGGACAATGGAGTTGGAATTCCTTCCGCCCATATTCACAGGATATTTGACCCATATTTCACGACCAAAAAGGAAGGGACCGGACTCGGACTGGCTTCATGCTATATGATAATGAGCAGGCACGGCGGCTATATCAAAGTTGAGAGTCTAGTAGGCAGGGGCTCCACTTTCACTGTTTTTATACCGGCATCAGATGAGAGAAGACAGCAGAGGGAGTCGGAAAAACCAACAGAATCTACAAGGCCGATTAAAGGAATATTTGTCGATGATGATGAAATGCTTGCGAACGTGACTTCTTTGATGATAAATTATCAGGAAAATCATATTGAGGCAGTCTCTTCAATAAGCAAAGCAGAGAAGATTCTCTCACAAAAAAGAGAGCAGGCAGACATTGTGATTCTCGACAACACTCTGCCCGGCTCAGCAGACCCTGTTGAAACTATGAGAAAGCTGAAAACCATTTCGCCTTCAAGCAGATTTGTTTTGCTTCTATCATTCGACGACAAAGTGAAAAAAGAGAATTTCCTCAATGAGGGATTTGACCTTGTGCTCAGCAAGCCTGTCAAGCCGGAGAAGCTTATCAGAGAGATACGTGCCATTCTTAAATGAAATCAAGGCAAAAAAAAGAGCCCCTGAAGAGGGGCTCTTTTTTTATCTGAAATATCTTATTATTCGCCGAGAATCAAGAATTCGATTCTTCTGTTCTGGGCTCTGCCTTCCTTAGTGTCATTTGACGCTATAGGCATCAATTCTCCGTATCCCTTAGTCTGTATTCTCGCCGCATCTATACCGTTGTCGACAAGGTATTTCCTCACGGCATCAGCTCTTGCCTGCGAGAGAGTCTCGTTCGAAGCAGCTGCTCCGACAGAGTCTGTGTGACCCTGAACCTCTATTTTAACCTTCGGATTGTCCTTTAAAAGCTTCACCGCATCGTTAAGTATCACGTATGATTCCGGGAGTATGTTGGCTTTTCCGCTTTCAAAGTTGATTCCCTTTAGGTTTATCTTGCCGCCCTTCTTGAGAAGTTCGACGTTCATTACGAGAGTCTTGTCCTCTTCAATCACCACAGGCACTGCATAGTCGAGGTATCCCTCCGCCTTCGCAGTTATTGTGTATGTGCCTGGGTCGAGAGTGACCTTGTAGATTCCGGTGGCGGCATCAGGATAAAATTCTCCTGTCTGCGCATCGGGAATTGAAAGTTTCGCATTGACAAGCTCGTTTGTGGATTTGTCAATGACCTTTCCTGTTATAGTGCCCTTGGCAATCTTCTTAACTTTCATTGCAAAGTCAAGTATCTGCGTCTGTTCCGCCTCGATTACAACGCCCTTCTCATCAGATATGTAGCCCTGTTTGTCCACTTTTACGCGTATGGTTCCGGGCTTCACCTCAACCGTGTAGAGTCCGAGAGTGTCAGTGAGTATGCTCACTTCCTCAGAATACCCGGGGAGTGAGACCATTGCCACAACCGGCTTTCCTGTCTCTGAGTCGATGACTTTACCTGTAATGAGAGTCTTCTTTATCTCTTTCACTTTGGGAGCATCTTTCTTGAAATCATAGTAGTAAGAGAATCCGACATGGCCCACCCAGCTGGGCGCACCTTCCCATGCAGTTGTGTAGAGAACCGTATCGGTTGAATTGTTGAATGACGGGGTCAGTTCGGTTGCGAACTTTGTCATTCTGAAATCTGCTCCGAGGTCGAGTACGAATCCTGACGGAGTGTCGAACCTTACTCCTCCGGATATGTAATTTATAAGATTTCCGCCGAATACTTCCGTCGCACTGTACTTGAAGCCGAATACCTCAAGGAAAGGAACGAAAGAGTTGAATTTTGCCGCAATGGACGCTGAGTAGTCAATCATCATAGGGTCAATGGAAGCAGGCATTCCTGTAAGCTGAGTGTAGCCGCCGTTGACGTCTATCATTACAGGCACGTCGCCTTCAACCATGTAGGATGCCAGGAACTTTCCGCCCCAGTCGCCGCTTCCTGACTCAAAGTACCTGATAAGGCCGCCTGTTGACTGCAGGTAGCGCCTTGAAACGAAGGACGCTGAATCCATAAGCGCTTCAAATGTTCCGGCAAGAGTCGCCCTGTAAAATCCCATCACTCCAAGGTCCATGTTCTTTACGCTTCCGAAGAGCCTGCCTGTTGTAAGTTTGAGGTTTATCTCAGCATTGCCCAGACCGTAACTGCCGTAATTGGCATTTTCATTAGGCCTTCCGTCTGCCTCGGGAGTGTCTATCCCGTCCACAAGCGCGTCAATGACAAATCCAGCCTCCAGCCAGTTGGTGACTGCATATCCGAGGCCGAACTTTATCGCGCCGATTCCGTAAACGTCTTCGCACGTGTATGTGCCGTGGTCTGAATAGACAGAAACATATGACGTGTCAAAATAATCATAAGCGCCGTTAAGATGAAGGTTGAATGTCAACCTCTGCTCATCTATAAGAGCGCTCACAGTGTGAAGCGAACCTGAAGCGGTGTTTATAGTGGGAGCCGCAAATGCTCCAATCGCCGCAAAAACCATGATCGCAAGAATAAAATTTTTCATCCGCACCTCCATTTTTGTAATGAAAAAATTACTTTTATTGTACATTTAAAATTATGATTTGTCAACACGGATATTTGTTGACAGCGGTTCTTTGGAATAAAAACCCTTAAACCCTTTAAAGGAGTATTGACTGAAATCTGAAAAATACTATAATCACCTATTAATAAACAGGAGGTTCGGTGAAAACTCTCATATCAATTATTCTGATGACAATCTCTGTGGCGACTTTTGCGATCGATGACCTTGACGGCTTCTATAAGGCGCTTGAAGATGCGAGGTATTTCGTCGGCGAAGAGAGGATGGATTCCGCAGACATAAAAATAAAGGCGATGGGGAATTTTCTGAAGAAGGGAAAATACAGCGAGGAGACGGATGAGTACGGCAATTATCATTCCGCTCTCGGTGTGCGCCAGATAAATTCAAACATGGAGAAAGAAGCAAAGGAGAATCTGAATAGGTGCGCAGATATTTTCAAGAAGATATACGGCGAAAAGAATGAAATAATGTTCCATGTGTACAGAAATATAGGCAAAGAGTGCGTCTTTGCCGAAAAATATGAGACTGCTCTTGGATACTTTGAGTTCTCCGATGCTGTATATGAAGAGGCGGCGCTCGATATAGATGCAAATTACGGGGAGCTTAAATACCTTCAGGCGCGAGCATCACTGACGAAGAATCCGGCGGACTACGAGAATGGGCTTAAATTTGCAGAGAGAGCTTTTGGCGCGTATGATTACTGTGTTGACTACGGCTACGAGTACTGCAAGTCCTATGAGATGGCGGGTGATGCATGCATGGGGCTTAAAAAATATGAACAGGCGCACGAGTACTATTCTCATGCTGTCAAGGCGTATGAAGAGTATCTTGGACCGGACGACGATGAGTTTGAAGAAATTTTGGAAAAATTCTCAGATGCAGAAAAACTGAAGGATAAAAAATGAAGATATCCATTATAATCTGCAACAGGTACCACACCTGCGCAGGCGGGAAGTGTTTCAGGTCGATGAAAAACAGGGAGGGAGCCTTCTCAATCTACCCCAAAGATGAACCTCTTGAAATCGTCGGATACACAACCTGCGACGGGTGTCCGGGCGGAAACGTGGAATACTCTCCGGCGGAGATGATAAAGAATGGGACAGAGAGAATACACCTTGCGACCGGACTTATTGTCGGCTACCCGCCATGTCCGAGAATAATACACTTTAAGAAGTTTATTGAAGAGAAGTATAAAATTCCCGTTATATACGGAACCCACCCGATTCCTCAGAAATACTATCTTACCCACATGAATTTAAAGACATGGGAGTCAAGCGAATGGAAGGAGATAATCAAGCCCACCCTGTCCGACGAAAAGACCCGCCTCTCCTACGACTGAATCATTATAGGGACGGAGTATGGAATATAGTTTTTATATACAAAAGTCAAACAGATTTGAACTATTAACACCAACTGAAAATGAGGTTTTTGCTTATCATTTTCTTGAACGCAAAGGACTTTTTATATCGATAAAAATTCAATTAAAACTTTAATAAAATTATATATAATGCTTTTAAATAGTAATTTAAATGAAATAAATAAGGTATAAACCATACCCCGTCCCTATAGTAAAAGAATGTACTTGACAAGAAAGAGGATTTTGGTTATAATTGGCATATGCTAAAAATTAAAAAGGAGGTATTATGCCAAGAGGTGACAGAAGAGGACCTGACGGAATGGGTCCGATGACAGGCAGAGGGTTGGGCTTTTGCAACGGATTCAATTCACCTGGCTTTACCAGAGGCGGCGGCTTTGGAAGAGGTTTCGGAAGGGGCTTTAACAGAGGAAGAGGCTGGGGCATGGGTTGTGGCAGGGGCAGAGGGTTTGGCGGCATAGCTTACTATGACGAACCGAACTACTATCAGCAGACAGATCCATCGCTTGCAAGCTCTGAATCCATTAAAGAGGAGATATCCTCTGTCGAAAAGTATCTTAAAGAGCTCAAGGAGATTATGAAAAAGAAGGAATCGGAGAAAGAGTCTTGAGCTATAGAGTATCAATCGCAAGCGGAAAGGGGGGCACAGGAAAGACCCTCCTTTCCGTCAATTTGGCGCTCTATCTTCAGGAAGTTCTTCATAAAAGAGTTCTTCTTGTCGATTTGGATGTTGAGGAGCCCAACAGCTCAATATTTCTCAAATCAACTTCCAAAGAGGTTTTTGAAGCTTCGAGAATGGTGCCGAAATTCTATAAAAACAGATGCACTAACTGCGGCATATGCACCTCAGCTTGCGCCTTTAATGCATTGATTAAAGCGAAAGAACATGTGCTTGTTTATAAAAATCTCTGTCATTCGTGCAATGCATGCGCAAAGCTCTGCCCTGAAGAGGCACTTGTGATGGAGGGTT
>JAQVDU010000090.1 GCA_028698175.1 bacterium
AAGGATTCGCGGGATCGCTTACATTGATTATTCTCAATCCTCTCCACTCATCCGCTATGAAAAGCACAGTATCCTTTTTCTGCAGTTTGACAGGGTCGCACAGAATACTATAACTGCCCTCTTCAAATATCGAGTAAACATCCGTGGCATTGAGAATTTTCAGTCCGCTTTCGTTGATTGAGTAGATATAACCCGAATCCTCATAAATTGCCAGTGATACGAGGGAAGAATCATATCTGGCAAGCAGGCTTGGTGAGTACGGATCGGATATGTCAAGGACATTCAGGCCGTATTCCGGAATGTTTGTAATGTAAAATAGTTTATCTCCGTTTATGCAATAATCATTTAAATCTCCATAGACAGTATACTCACTGCAGGAGAACGGACTGCCCGGGTTGCTCACGTCAATTGTCTGTAGGTAGCTGCTTCCGCATCTGACATAAGCATAATCACCGCTTAAAACAATTTCCCTGGGCGACCTGTTCATCAATTCAAATGAAATCAATGAATCATTTACAATATCATAAAGAGTTATTCCGTAGAAGGATGCCGCCATTAGCAGAGAATCATAAATGCAGATATTATCTCCTGGAGATGAAACCGAAATAGTGTCTACCTGCAAAAGGCTGAACGGATCGCTGACATTTACTACAGCAACTCCTTCCGAAAGAGTCGAAACAAAAGCATAATCCCCCTCCACCGCAAGTTCGATTGCATAGGATTGAAGATAAATATACCCCAATTCGTTTACAGAATGATAATCCCCGATGTCATAGAGCTTCAAACCAAGAGAATAATTCGCCATATACAGAATAGAGTCCTTTACCTTTAAACCAAAGGGAACTTCATAGACAAGAAAGCTGTCAATGGTCTGGAAAATCTGCGAACTGTCTGCAGGATAGAAATAGATGAAGCTTCCCGCTGCGACAATAAGAACAGAGTCATCCAAATAAATTTCGGAGACAAATGAAAATATCTTTTCATCGACAATCCTCACGGAATCAGGATAATTTGTGCTAAGAGCTTGAAGACGCATTCCATTTGCGGCATAGAGAAAGTTGTCATAAGCTATTAAAGCTGAAATGTTGTAATAGTCGCCATAACTTGCGGAAATTAGCTTAGGGTTCGACACATCGGAAATTGATACGAAACATATGTGTTTCAGGCATCCCACATATACTATCGTGTCGCTGAACGTTACACATCTGGCTTCAGATGGCAATGCGACTTTGTTTATGTATTGCAATTCATGCTGCTCATTCACCTTATAGATTAAAAGGCTATAGCCGCTGGGTATGAAGGCAAAAGAATCCTTCATGCAAATATCTCTTACCGGCCCGGAGAACATTGATGAAAGGGTTGAAATATTAAAGCTGTCCTGGTAGGAAGTGTCAGATAATAACTCGCCATAACCATTTAAATCCCATGCAAATGAAACTATTGAAACTGTCAATACAAGAACTGCTAAAAAACTCTTCATATAACCTCCCATCTTTTCAAAAGTATCGGCAATTTGATTTTCTCGATTCTTTCTATCAAGATTCCTCCGTCTTTAAATCTATCCCTTTTTGTAATTATATCCCCAAACCGCTAATAATCAACATCTTTATCCGCATCCGCAGTGATTTGACTTTACAAGTTTACAAGCACCGTCCCCACCGACCGTAACGCAACTCGTAATTTCTTGATTGAAAAAGTCAAGAAGTCAAGCACCGTCCCCATCTGACACATCGATGTCCCCAACGATCATACAGTTAATATTTTCTGTCCTTTTTCGTCTATAATTATTTTTTCGTTTTCAAATGATGTCACCAAAGCAAACCCGTTATAAAATGGTTCAATTGTTTTGTAACGATTTTTGTATACTTCGTTTCCTTTCTTGTCAATGTGGAACCACCCGTTTTTGTCTTTTGCTGTTGCAAAGTTTTTGTGAAAAACTCCCAAGTCAAGAAATGATCTGCAATTGATGAATTTTCCTTTGCTATCAATGTGTCTGTAAAAACCGTCTTGCGATTTCACACAAGCAATTTCGTCTTTGTAGTCGCCTGCATAAACGTAGTTTTCTTCGTAAATGCGGCTGCCTTGCAAGTCAATATGAAAATATTGGTCGTATGCGTTACGAACGGTGCAAATGTTTTCTTGATAGTTACCTGTCCACAAGTAAGAAGTTGTATAAACCTTGTCGCCTTTTTCGTTGATGTGAAACCAACGGTTATCGTCAATTACAGAAGCACGATTGCAATAAAATCCAAATGTCCGTGTGTAACGATTTGAGTAAAGCTCGTTTCCGCTTATGTCAATGTGGTAAGCACCTGAATTATCTATTACTGGTGCAAGCCCAGGCGAATGAAATTTCAAGACTTCTATGAAAGTTTTTCCGAAAATTGGTTTTCCATCATAAACAAAATGTGTGTTGTCTTTTGAAATTTGTATGTCTTTCCAATTCATTTTTTGAAATTCAAAATGGTTTGTAAATCATTTAATTTGGTTTCGCTATCAAATTGAAAACCTACATTTTTGCAAAGTGAAATATATTGAGTAGATGTTCTTTCGTAACTCTCACATATTGCTGTCATATTTAAAGAAAGTAAAGACAAATCTATTTTGATCTTATCTGAACAGTTTTCAACCAAGTATAAAGTTCCGTTGATTGGTAATGCTTCGAAGCAATTTGTCAAAATAATGCTCGCTTTTTCATCATTCCAGTCGTGCAATACCCTTGATAAAACAACAGCTTCCGAATGACTCGGAATTTTCTCAAAAAAGTTTCCGCTTATTTTCATAATGTCTGGATGAGTAGTTACTTTCTCGATAACTTTGGGCAAGTCAAATAAAATACACTCAAGGTTTGGATTTTTTGCCTTGATATTTTCTAAAACTGCACCGTAACCACCGCCAACGTCCATTATAGATTTGTATTTGCTGAAATCAATCACATCAGGTAACGTTTTATAATCATCTTTTGCGTATTGATACATTGCTTTGTGATAAGCGTGAAGTTTTTCGGGGTTATCGTTTAGATAATCGAAAAATGGTTTTTCGTAAAGCATTTCAAACGAACTGTTCCCTGTCTTAATTGAATAATCCAAATTCTGCCAAGCAGTTAAATGTTCTTCACTCCAATTCAAACAGGCGTATTTCAAACTTTCTGGATTGCTTTCAGTAAGAATATCCGAAAAGGAATTAACCTTGAAAGATTCGCCATTTTTATCTAAATAATCTGCATTATGCAATGCATTAAGCAATAACAATAATTTTTCTTCATTCAAAGAAAGTTCTTTTGCCAATTGTTTTCCGGTTTTGGATTCTTGTAGATTGTCAAACAAGTTAAGTTTACAAGCTGTGCTAACAGCAATATATTTCCAATGTTCAGTAAAAAACGATTTGAGTTTATCTCTCATGAATTCGTCCATTTATAAAAGTTAAACCTGTCATATAGTTTATCCAATTGTCTTTTGTGTAAACTTTCTTGTTTATGCTGAAATGATAAAATGCAATCAACATATCGTGAGTAATGAAAATTGTTGTTCCGTTTTGGGTAGAGTTTTCGTTAATGAATTTCGTTACTCTAATGTTCAATTCTTTAATGTTTGGAATGCCGGGGATTTCTTTACCTGCCATAAATCGTTTATACATTTCGTCAAAACCGTGTTGTAGATAAAATTCCCCTGCAATTTTATCGTCCTTTATGTGTAGGCCTGGAGCACCCAATGCGGTTGTTTCAATAATTTCTATTGAACGTCCATAGCCTTTAGTTACGTATTCAGCCGTCTGAACACAACGCCCAACGGGACTTGTAAAAATTCTATTGATTTTTCTTTCTGCTAATTGCTCGCCAAAACTTTGTGCATTTTGTTTTCCTTTTTCATTCAATAATATTTCCTTTCCGAAAGATCCTTGCGGAATATCATCTCTGTCAGCATGGCGAAGCAAAAGCGATATTTTTTCGCTTACATTCATTTAGATAGGTTTACGCATATTGCAGGTTTTACATAAATCAATTTTCTTGTAGTTGTTAACAAGGCTTCGATAGTTGTCGCTCTGCAACACATCTTCAATTCTTGTATTTTCAATATTGCCGAAATCACCAAGTGTATTTCGCTGTTCGTCAGGAGCACAACAAGGAGATATTTTGCCTGTGGCAGAAACCCAAAGTTCTTTTTCTAAAAACGGACATTCGTAGCTTTCTGGAATTTCCTTGTCTTCAATTTTCTGCAAAGGAAAAATATTCTCCAAAATCACTTTTTCACTATTGGGTTTGCGGAATTTCTCTTGTGCCTCTTTCGCCTGTTTTACATAATTGTTCCATTGCAAAACACTTTCGGGAGTAGCTTTTATTGACAAATTCTTGATTTCATCAAAATGAGCCCAAAGATGATGTCCTTTTACCCTATCAACGCCAAGTTGGGAAGCCAATTTTATAATCTCAGCCAATTCGTGCATATTGTTCTGCATAAACGTAATCTGGAAAGTAACTCGGCAGTAACAACCTGTATTTGCATAGTGTTCATCACGAATACTAATAAACTCTTTTACATCCTCAACAGTTTGATCAAAGTTAACTCCCTTCATTACTTTTTGTGCTGTATTCGCTGTTGCACCGTTCCAACTAATTTTCACGTCGGTTGTAATTGGTACTATCAGTTTAGCCCACTCGGTAACTGTTTTTTCTGTTGTTCTTGGGAAAGTTCCGTTGGTTGTCAGATTCATTTTTATGTTGTATTTGTGACACAACTCAACGAAATGATCAAAATGCTTGTAAATCAAAGGTTCGCCCATTGTGGACGGTATCATCTCTGTTACTCCAATATTTTGGGCTTGCTTAAAAATAGGTTCTAAGCATTCTTTGGGCATTCTTCGGTGTTTGCCACCTAATTTCTCTTTGATATAAGTTGAAAACGGACTATGTTCTTCGCACATTGTGCAACTCAAATTACAATCTTCGGGATTTGTGTCAAGCGTAATACGCCAAAGTTTGTAAATATTTTTTCTGTATATCTTTTCTAATTCCTTGCAATGGTCTTGGATGTTTGGAACGCTTCCATCAGTCGAATATAAATAACCACGTTCGCCTAAAGTTTTCATTTTGTCGGGATTCGAAACAGCGAATTTCATTTTCTCCGCCAACGAAATTGCATTGCGATGTTCAAACAAAAGTCCGTTTACATGGTGCTGAACATATTCCTTCATTCCACCAAAATCAGCCGTAATTATGGGTATTTTACAGGATTGTGCTTCGTGAATTACAAGCGGTGAATTTTCGCCCCAAATACTCGGAACTACAATACAATCAACATTTGAAAATACATCGTTAGCCACATTATAATTGATGTATTCGCCTGCAAATTCTATTTTATTTTTCGAATTTTCAGCCAGTGCTTTTAAAGCATTTGTGCTTTGTCCATTTGCTCTGCCGAATATTTTCAGAGTTGCGGGTTCTTCAATCTGCTTAAATGCTTCAATAAGAATGTTCACTCCTTTTGCTGGGATGTGAGTTCCAATATAACCAAATGTGTAATTTGTTTTCTCTTTTGATTTTTCGGTTTGTGTTAAATATTCAGTTGAAAAACCGTAATCTAAATAAATGATTTTGTTTTCAGGAACGCCAAAGTCATTGACAAATCTATCACGCAAATAATTTGAAGGTGCAATAAACAAGTCAACTTTGTTTATGATTGCTTTAGTTTCAATCATTCGTTGTTGTATCCAACTGCTCCACTTATCAATGTCTGTGTTTGCGTTTTCTTGCCGTCCGCTGAAATAAACTTTATAGCAATCAGTCGCACATTTTTTGTCATCCTGTTTTCCGCATAACTGAAAATTATTTTCGTTTCCAATACTGCGTGTCAAGAATTGTCCACGTGGACACATTAGCCAAAAGTCGTGAAGTGTGTAAATAATAGGTATTTTGAGTTTATTCAATTCGTCAACTAAACCCGTTGAAAGATGATTAACGTGTCCGATATGAGCAATGTTAGGTTTTAGTTGTTTTACTAATTTGGAAAAGTTATAGTCCATTTGTTTGTGGCGATAACCGTCCTTGCCCTGCGGATTGTTTACGAAGTAAAGCATTAAGTTGTCGTTTATTTTCTGTTCACGAATACTGAAACAAGGCCTATACGGATTTTCTTCACGTGTAAAAACAGAAACTCTGTGACGCTTTGAAAGTTCGTTACAGATAGATTGGCTGTAGACCTCTGAACCTGCATTATAAATTGGCGGATAGCCGTGAATAATCTTCAAAATATGCATTATTTTTCCAATTTACATTTTAATTGAATTATATTCCACCCAATCCATTTTGTCAACATTTCTCCTTTTCGCTTTCTGCGCTTTCAACTCGTAACTCGAAACTCGCAACTCGTAACTTCTTTTTTGAACTTTACAAATTTACTAGCACCGTCCCCGACGAGTCCTGCGGCCCACGCATCATCCCCGATTGTTCTCAATTTGGCTTAAGTTCCTCCGAATATCTAAGAATTGAATTTTCTATTTTGTTTATTAAGTTTTTATTATTTTCTAGTATTGTTTTTGCTATCGCTCTAATTTCGTCATCTGATTTCTCATCTGTCACATCAAATTTCATCAAATTTGAATGATGCACGAGCCATGTTGTTCCCTTTGGTTTTGATGAATCTTCAACTTCTGATACAGCTTTATTTAGGATTTCTCTTACCCTTTCATCACCCGGTGAAATAACACTCTTTAATGTAACTTTCTTGGGCCAGAAATCTATCTCAAACAAAAAACTTTCCTTGTTTTTCCACCATATACCAGTTCGAGGTATTATTTCGTGAAGTTTTTTTGTTAAAAACCTTGCATAACCTTTATTACTTGTTTCGACAATATATCCGTTCTTTATTATTTCCTCTTCAAAAATATGCTGTACATCTGTGAGTTTATCGGGTTTGTTTTCAAATATAAAATCAAGAGCCTCTTTATGATTCAGATATATTTTCTTGGCAATTTCAATATCTTTATCTTCCTTCATAATTATCCTCCTTAATACAGTTGAATAATCTTCAATATATGTTCTTACTTTATCCGATAGTGAATTCCTGTAAAGTTCTAATATAACTCGCAGATTCTCTTCAATATGGTTGTAAGAGTACGTTATATATTTTTCTTTATCCTCTTCTTCTATAGGAGATATTCCATCTATTGTCAGAAAAACAAATATTAATTCCTTTTCTTTAGATTTGAAATCATTATTTATGATTGTTCTATATCTTTCTAATTGCTGTGAATGTTCAGAAGAGTATATTTTATTCTCAACGCAAATGATGAATTTTTCACCAATTACGAGAATATCAATGTTTTTGTATTCTCTTAATACCTTAATCTCATATAAATTTAATTCATCTACGCTAAACTCATTTAAAAACTCTGAGTTATGTTTTGCAAATATATCCTTTAAAAACCACTTTAGATAAGTATAAGATAAGCTGTGACCTTCATTTGGATCTAATAACCAAGCGAGGAAATTTGAATGTCTAATTTCTTTATCTTCAATTTTCAAAACTTTGAATATGTTCGGAGTTCTTAGAAGAAGTTCAAGTTTTTCGAATTCCGGTTCTTTTATTAAACTACTCAATTTACTTCTCATATACTTCCTTCTTTTTCCGCCATAATCACCTCCTATTTCCTAAATTCTTATAATTCAACACTTAACTGTCAAATGTCAAGCACCGTCCCCATCGGTTCCCCTTTTGTTTTTCTTCAGGTTCTTTAATCAATTGTCTTATCACTGCAAATACTGCTTTGAACTGATTGTCATATTTCTTCTCCATATTCTCTATTTTTTGAAGAATATCTTTGTGTGACGATAATACTAATCTGATTTTTACAAATGTCCTCATTATTTGAATGTTCACACTTATTGCTTGTTTACTTCTCAAAACACTTGAAAGCATCGCTACACCTTGCTCGGTAAATGCATATACTCTTGGTGCGTGTTTAATTTTTGAACTTGTCACAATTTGTGATAAGTTCATTATCTCTTCTCTTGACAAGGAAAACATGAAATCATCGGGAAACCGCTCAATATTCCTTTTAACCGACTGATTTAGAACTCCAGTTTTAACTCCGTACAACTCAGCCAAATCTCTGTCAAGCATAACTCTCTGGTTTCTTATAAAATATATCTTGTTTTCAATTGCCAATGGGGTTATTTCTCTCTTCATCTTCTCCTCCTGTTCCCTAAATTCTACCGTCTCATTCGCCTTTTGTCAACATTTCTCCTTTATAATTCTTCTCTCCGTTGCTTTGACCAGCTCACCAGCTTACCAGCCACCAGCATACTTTCTTTTTCTTTCAACTCGTAACTGACTTTATTCTTTTACCCTTTACCGTTTTTACCTTTTACCGTCTTTTTTCTTTTTCTTCGGATGATAGACCAGTGATATCGGACTAGCGATGTTTCCGTCTTGACTTTACAAGTTTACAAGCA
>JAQVDU010000091.1 GCA_028698175.1 bacterium
TCCGAAGACCCATTCGTCAGACCTCTTTATCAGTTTTGTCGGGTCATGAAGGTCAAAGAGAGCGAGACCCACTCTGTAGATGGAGCCGGAGGCAGTCATTCTCACTCCGTGGTATATTATAAGCCATCCGTCTTTCGTGCGTATCGGCTGTGGTCCGAGACCCACCCTGTGGCAATCCCATGAACCAGGTCTCGTCTCCAAAATAATCTTATGGTCGCCCCAGTGCTTCAGGTCCGGAGAGAATGAAATCCATATATGCGCCTCTCCCCTTATGACAGGCCTGTGAATGAGGGCGTACCTGCCCTTGAATTTTGCGGGAAACAGGCAGGCATCCTTATCCTCGGGAGGAAGAAGCACACCCATCCTCTTGTACCTTCTGAAATTGTCAGTCAATGCAAGAGAGACCACTGGTCCTCCCTTTGAGAATGAGACGTACGTGACTGCGAATTTTTTCAAATCACGCATATATACTATTCTCGGGTCCTCAAGTCCCCACTCCGCCTCCATGTATCTTTCAGTCGGATAGAGAACCGGCTTTGTCGAGATTTTCCAGTTCGTCTTCCCGTCGTCGCTCACTGCCGTATTGAGATGGGAAAAACCCCTCTTGTCCTCCACCCTGACAAGGAGCAGATACTTGCCATTGTATTTTATGGCTCCGGGGTTGAAGACTGAATTCACGTGGTAGGGCCAATCTGACGTAGTCAGGACCGGATTATTCGGATATCTGGTAAATAGAGTTTCATGGTCATGCGGAACAAATTTGTAGCTCATACAATCTCCCCTGTAATTTTTAATTGTTTTATCTGCAGATTTAATATTTTTTTAAGTATAATACCATATGAAATAAATGCAAGTTAAATCATCCAAAAAGAAAACATTTTTTGTTTGACAAAGACGCCGATGTGAAGTATATTTAAAAAAAGCAGTAATCCTGCGTTCACCTGTCGCCAACACGGATTAAAACAATCATCACGCGACAGCATTTTAAGGAGGTGCAGATGATAAGCATTATTATCCCGGTTCTCAATGAAGAAAAGACGATAGGCGCGGTGATTGACTTCTGCAGAAAATCAAAGACCGTCGGCGAAGTAATAGTAATAGACGACAAATCCATAGATGAAACCGTAAACATAGCACTCTCAAAACAGGCGAGCGTATTCACAAGCACCAAGCTTGGGAAGGGCTCCTCCATGAAGGACGGACTCCTCATATCAAAGAATGACATAATCCTCTTTCTGGACGGAGACATCGCAGAATACCCTGAAGAGACAATAGAGAAGATGACAAAACCGATAATCGAGGGAAGGTGCGATTTTACAAAATCCTATTTCAGCAGGGAGGCCGGAAGGGTCACAGAGCTCGTTGCAAAACCTCTTCTGAGCATACTATTCCCTGAACTCGCTCTTTTCAGACAGCCTCTCTCCGGAATAATCGCAGGCAAAAGAGAGGTCTTTGAACACGTTGATTTTGAGAATGATTATGGGGTTGACATCGGAATACTTATAGATATTTTCCGCTCCGGATATAAAATAGAGGAGATATTCATCGGAAATATCGAGCACAAGATGAAGCAGTGGCAGGAGCTCTCTGCAATGTCAAAGCAGGTTTCAAAGGCGATTCTGAAAAGGTCTGCCACCAATGAAAAACTAAATCTGGACTCTCTCGGCACTGTGAACATTATCAAAGACCAG
This sequence comes from bacterium, assembly GCA_028698175.1. Lineage (GTDB taxonomy): Bacteria > Hydrothermota > 32-111 > 32-111 > 32-111 > UBA2202. Next base: position 1,692 of record JAQVDU010000091.1, read on the forward strand.
ATGGACCTCGCAATCAAGGAGATGCTTCTGACTCTGAGGAAGCTTGTGATATTCGACCTTGACGATACAATCTTTGAGGGAAGATTCCTTTACACTGCGGCGAGGGAGCTGAACTTTTATGACGCGCTGATGAAGATAATGCTCGAAAAGGATGAGCCATACGTGATGACAAAGAGGATAGCTACCCTCTTCAAGGGAGTGACCATAGAAAAATTCTATGAAATTGCCGATAAGATAAAAATAATAGACGACACTGCAGATATCGTGAAGAGCTTAAAAAATCAGGGGTACATAGTCGGCATAATTTCGGAGAGTTATGACATTGTGGCTGAGCACGTGAGAAAGAAAGTGGGAGCCGATTTTGCCCTTGCAAACGAACTTGAGTTTTCCAATTCAGCCGCCACCGGAGAGGTCAAGATTCCCGCCTATTTTCTTAAAAGCGAAAAATCTGTGTGCGCGCATAATTACTGCAAGACAAATGCCATGCTGAGCGTGGCTGAAAAGTACAATATACCCCTTTCAAACGTTGTCGCGATAGGTGACAGCGAGAGGGACATCTGCATAGTTAAGACTGCAGGGATAGGGGTCGCATTCTGCTCCACCAATCAGGTTTTAAACTATGTCGCCGACAAAGTCATTCAGGAAAAACGATTCTCCCAGCTCCTCAATGTAATTTGATATCTAGGGACGGTGGTTGAAATAGTTGAAGTGACAAACTCATTTTTTAAGTAATTCATATTTATATACTTGTGTATGAACATAAAAAGGACATTGCTTTGATCGTTGACAAAAAAACAATGTGTATTAAACACTTTTTCAAAACAGTTAAATTTCTAAGAGCTTCATTATTAGAGGCTGTTTAAGCTTAAAGTGACACAAATTTCAACTATTTCAACCACCGTCCCTATAAAGGATTATTGACAAGAGGGGGAAGGTAAGTAATATTGCTGTATGAGAATACGGGATTTTGCAGAAAAAATAAGAGACATTGAAACCGAGAGTTTTTTTCTCTTCTATGCTCTGAGCAGGTACAGATTCAATTATTTTTCTGCAAAGCAGATTGAAGATTACCAGCGATCCAAGGCGGCGGGCGTAGTCAGGTATGCGTTCAATAATTCTAAGTTCTTCAGAAATTATTATTCCGGTTATAATCTCAATGACTTCAAATCGCTCCCCTTCATTAACAAAAAGATAATGATGGAGAATCTCACCGACTACAACACCCTCGGATTTAACAGGGAGGATATACTTTCATTTTGCCTTGAAGTGGAGAAGTCGCGCGACTTTGCAAAAAGGTTTCGTGGCGTTGACGTCGGCATGTCATCAGGGACGAGCGGAAATAAGGGAGTGGAGATTGTCACCCCGCGTGAAGAGATGTACATGAAGGCGGCATTCCTTTCAAGATTTGACATGCCCAAAAACGAGAAGCTGAACGTGGCATTCATCCTCAGGGTCTCTGCTCCGGCATTCAGTTTGAACATTCTCGGCCACAAACTCACGTACGTGAGCCAGCTCGCGTCCATGGAGCTAATTTCAAACCGCCTTCAGAGCATAAATCCCAACATACTCTCCGCCCCGCCCTCAATGCTTAAACTCATAGCCAAAGAGGTTGAGGAGAAGCGCCTCAAAATCAAGCCGAAGAGGCTTATAACCTATGCGGAGATTATTTACCCTGACGTTAGGGATTATCTTAAGAGCGTCTTCAATTGCCCACTGCATGAAATTTACAAATGCACAGAAGGCCCCATTGCAATGACCTGCAAGAATGAAAAGCTCCATATAAATGAGGACCTCGTGCTTGTGGAGACCTTCAACGCAGACAACTCCCCCACTCCTTCAGGCGCGCCCTGCGAAAAACTGATAATCACAGACCTTCACAAGAGGGCTCAGCCGATAATAAGGTACCACCTCAACGATATAATAACTATAAGCGCCAAAAAGTGCTCATGCGGTTCAAATTTCAGAGTCATAGAGAAGATTCAGGGAAGGTCTGATGATTTGTTCTGGGGAATCAAAGAGAGCAGAGAGGGAATGCAGTTCATATTCCCGGATTATATTTCAAGGGCTATAATAACCTCATCGGAAAACATTGACGAGTATCAGGCAATACAGAACTCGCCGTCGGATATTGTTATCCGGATTGACCTGAAGGATAAATCAAAGGAGAATCTCTTTGAGAGTGAGAAGCTTGTAAAGAACATTGAAAACCTCTTCGCGGAATACGGATGCAGAAAACCTGACGTGAAGATACTCTTTGAGAAACCTATGCAAAATGAAAGGTCAAACAAACTTGTGCGCATTCAAAGAAACTTTGAAGTGAAGGAGTAAAATGAAGGAATTTAAGAGAATCGAGTCATTGGAGATTGTAAGGGGCATAGCCCTCATGTTCATTCTCTTCTTCCACTCTTCAATCTACAACTTCGCAAACATTCACAAAATAGATTTTTCAAACCCGCCCATACTTATAGTTCTCATGTCATTCATGGCTCTCTGGGGCGGCATATTCGTCATTTATTCTGCAACTGTCAACTCATTCATGCTTATTTCACGGAGCGCGGATAAAGTAGAGTCAAAGGTCTTTCTTATTACCTCGATTTCCGCCTGTTTCTATATACTAATACATTATCTTCTCACACTCTTCCTCGGAAGGTGGAATATTGACTTTGTAAATAATATGCCCAACCTCACCTTTGTTGCTGAGGGTTTCAGGCACGGCAGATTAGCCCTGCCTGACGCAAGACACCTCTTCGAGGGCTCATCGATTTCGACAATTGCAGTCAATCTTCTTTTGATGTCATGGCTTCTTTACTTTGCATTGAAGCTGAAAGTTGCCTTCAAGAGAATCTGCTTTTACCTATGCCTTGGAGGACTCCTTGTGATTATACTCTCCGTCGCGAGGGTCACTCTTTACCCGCGCTTTACAGACGCAATTGCGGAAAACAATTACTTTCTTTCAATACTCTGCAGTTTCTTTCTCGCCAATCCGTATCCTGTCCTCACTTACTTTGCATACGGGCTATTCGGAACTCTCCTCGGAGTTTTGATTTACAATGACAGAAGAGACATTATGAAATTTGCTCTTCTTCCCCTCTCCGCGTTACTGTTCGCCTACGGGGTATTCGGAATGATGAACTTTGACAAGACCATATCAAAGCCCGATTATTTCTGGTATTTCAAGACAAACTTTGAACTCGGATTCTTCATATTCTCCATTACTCTCATCTATTTAATATTTGAAAACAGAAAGAAATTTCTGTCAAAACTCTCTCTGATTAAGAATTTCAGCAAAGTAAGCTTGACTGTTTACATGCTTGAGGTGACTCTGTCGGAAATCTTCAGGATAGTTGTCTCAAAGTTCATCCCCGGATGGAATCAGACAATCAACAACTCTCTTCTCTTCGGTCTGTTCAACGTAATCGTGTGGAGTTTAATTGTCACACTCTGGGCAAAGGCAAATTTCAAATTTTCATTCGAATACTTCTGGGTAAAAATGCTTAAAAAATTCGGCAAGGAGTCAACCAAGCTTGGGCGCATATAATCCCTCCGGCTTGTCTCTATCGACCGAACAAAGTTCCTGCATCGTCATTCCGAAGTCCGCAGAACTTATCTCTATCCTGAAGAATCTATCAACAAAAGTATAAAGTATACTCCGTCCCTATATATAAGTGTCATCCTGAACGCCTCTATTCACTGTTCTCGTGTGAAGGATCTATCATCCCGTCATTGCGATGAGTCCTCGAAGAAGCAATCTCTATAACTCTATTCGGTCTTTTATTTTTATTTCTTTGGATAATGGACTATCGATTTTAGACTGGCGATGTTTTTTCTCGAAACTCGGAACTTCTTTTTTTGAAGAAGTCAAGAAGTCAAGCACCGTCCCCACTATCTTCCAACCAAACTTCAGCGCATTTAATCCCTCTGCTCCTTTCTTCTCAGGCTCTCAGTTATTGTTACGCAGCATTTGCGCTTCGCCTTCTAATATGCATCCTTTCTGTCAATAATGTTCAGCATGAAAACAATTACTCGTTTCTTGTCTATCATGTAAAGTATTCTGAAATCTCCGATTCTGTATCTGTAAATTCCTTCAAACTCTCCCTTGAGCTTTTTAATGTTTCTGCCCCAAAAAGGATTCTCTCTTAACTGAGGATAGACCTGTCTTTCCAGTTTTTCATTTAGATGTTTATACTTTCCCTTTTGCTTGTCCTTCTCAAAGGAAATGGTTTCTGCTATTTCAAAACTATTTAACAATCTTATATTTTCCTTTTTTTACTTCATCTACGGCTTTGCGTATCTTTGCGGATGATTTCTTTATTTCTTCCATCTCAACATCCGAAACATACATCTCCTTTTCAATGTACTCATAAGTCGCATTTTCAATGAAATTGGAAATGTTCCGCCTTTCTTTTTCTGCGGCTTTTTTGAATATCCCGTAGGTTTTTTCATCAACTCTTAGAGTAAGGGTCTTTGCCATTTTGCCTCCTGTTCATTTTTATTCTATTTTATTCAATATTATTCTCTTGTCAACCCCTGCATCGTCATTCCGAAGTCCGCAGAACTTATCTCTAGCCTGAAGAATCTATCACTTATTTGACCAGTGACCCGTGATATTGGACCAGTGATTCTTCTTCGAAGAAGTCAAGCACCGTCCCCATTTGTCCTCATCACCTCCTTTTGTTTAGTTCTTATCTCCAGAAATCAAATATAGTTCCCTCCTGTCATTAAGTTTTAAAAAGCAAAACACTTTTTAAAGACAAATAGATTTCATTGATTACTTTTTCTTTATTTCATCTTCAATATCAGCTAAATCAATATAATGCCTCCCAACTATTTGCCTTAACTCATGAGCTAAGAAAGATGATGTCGCTATTACTAATATTTCTTTTCCTCTTGCGCGTAGAAGAGTTAAAGCTCTTTCGAAGTCACCATCTCCACTTACGAGAATTGCTTTGTCATAATGGTCAATTGTGTTAAACATGTCCAACACTATTTCAATATCAAGATTCGCTTTTTTCTTCTTAATACCACTATTTTGGTCATAAATGGTTTTTATTTTCTTGGTAACCACTGAAAATCCCATTCTAGGTAAAGAATTAATAAAAGCTTGATGTCGAGCCTCAGGTGGAGTATCTTCACCAATGTAGTAAAATGCATCTTTTATTTCACCAGTTTTTGAAATGTAATCTAAAAGAAGTTTAGGATCTGCGAACCACCCAAGTGCTTGTTTTTGCATAAAGAAAAAATTCGCCCCATCAACAAAAACAGAAATTCTCATTTCTACCTCCTTATTCCATTTCCAACAGTTTAACTTCTGGCATTTGCTTGCCGAGAAGACCCTTTAAATCTCCATACATTCCAGAATAGTTTTTAATCACTTTTTGTAGCTGTTTTTCCCTTTTCGCCCATAATGCTTCCATTTTGTTTCTCTCGTCATCCAACTCAGTTTTCATATCCCTGAATGTACCAACTATAGCATTTATTCTGCCAGAAAATTCGGAGCTTGTTAGATATTGATAAATCACTTGGAGATTTTCGTCTTGAGATTTAAAACTGTTTTTCATTGATTTCAGTTTAATGACCTGATCTCTCAGAATAAACGCTAACGTTTTGTAAGTGTCAATATTTACAATCCAAACACCTTCAACTTGAATAACTGATTCATTCGATTTCTTCGGCATAACTGAAGTAATAATGATATTTAAATCTGACTTTTCTGTTTGTCCATCCTCCTTAATTTTCTCTATCCAGTCATTACTGAAATTAGCCGTATTTTTGGATTCCCATATTATTCGCCCAAAGACCTTTCCATGTTCTTTTATCGTTTGAATTATATCTGCACCTTTTTTGCCTGATTTGATTGCTTCTATTTCATCCTCCGGAAACAAAGCCTTTAATTCTTCCTCTATCATCAATTCTTGCACTTCTCCTTGAATTTTCGAGGAACCTTGTTCCGCTTTTTTCTTTAGGGTTTCTATAGTTTGCTTCATGCTTTCAATCTGTTGTTTAAAAGCCATTTCCGAGGTTTTATTCTCTGTTTCATATTTTTCTTTTAATTTTTCATCCATTTCACTTATTTTTTTGTTATATTCTTTCTTAACAGCAGTTTCTACTTCTACTTTCATCTTTTGATTCTGTTCTTTCAATTCTTCAATCTCAAGTTCCTTCTTTTTTAGTTCCCCCACTTGCTTTTTGGCATCTGCTAATTGCTTCTTGATTATGTCAACTTCTTCCTTTGACTCATTTTGAATTTCTGCTCTAACCTTGTTTCTTAGTTCAAGTTCTTTTTCTTTAAGTTGTTCTTTAACTGCGTTTTCGATTTTTTCTTTCTCATTCTTCTTTATCTCTTCAATCTCTTTCCTTTCTTCATCTAATTTTTCTTTTTCTTTTCTCATTTTGTTCTCGTATTCAGTTTTAAATTTCATTTCAATTTCACTTTTTACAGTGCTTTCAAGATTAAATGTGTTTCCACATTTAGGGCAAGTAATCATTGTTTCATTCACAATTCCTCCTGTATTAACATTCTCATTCACAAGTATTTATTTTAATTTAAATCCATATTTTTTTTCTCTTTTCTCAAAAGCCGCTGTTCCTCCTTCTAATATATCACATACATGTTCTCTTATACCTTGTTTTTTCAATTCAGTTGTCT
>JAQVDU010000092.1 GCA_028698175.1 bacterium
CAAGCTCATTTATTACTCTGATCGAATAGCCGTGTTTGCGATCAGCTCCGACGAAACCGTCAAAGACGAAAAGGTCTTTGTTCTGCATGTACCCGAGCATCTTCTGATAGAGGGAATCAAAGATCTTTTCTGAGATTGGCACATTGACCTTTCCCCAGTTGATATGCTTCTTAACTGATTCGGATTCAACTATGTAACGGTCGTTGGGGGAGCGGCCGTTGTATTTGCCTGTGTTTACGACGAGAGCTCCTGTTGAAGCCAATACTCCCTCGTTCTTTTCAAGAGCAAGCTTTACAAGAGTAGGCGCGTCCAGATTCCTGTAAAGTTTGGAATAATTTATGATTTTTAAATCATCCAGCGAGAAATTTTTCATTAAACCTCCTTAATAAGAATAAAAACATATTATATAAGAATATGGAAGTTTTTTCAATGTTTTTTTTATCGCACGGGAGTATTTTGAAACAACCGGCGCTTCTGTGGGCAGTTTGCTCTTGAAAAGAAAGTTTTTAATGATAGAATCAAAGAAAAGAGAGGTTCAAATGAATTATACTGAAAATTTCGAAACCAGAAAAAATCTTTATTTCAACAGCGCTTCATCCGGAATGCTGACGAAGAGTGCGGTAAAGGAGGCAAAAAGGTATCTTGACGTGATGTCTCTCTGCGCTGACGTGAAGCTTGATGAATATTTTGAGATACTCGACGGCGCCAGGAGCGGGGCTTCTGAGATAATCGGAGCCGATAAAAAGAACATAGGACTCCTGCAGAACACAACGTCAGGAGTATTCACAGTCAGAAATGCTTTTCCTGACATAAAGAACATAGTTATTTTCGGTCACGGGTTCCCGTGCACAAGGGTGCCTTTCATGCACGACTCACGGTACAGAATTGAGGTAGTTTCAAAGAATGTAAGTTTGCTCAACAAGCTTCTTTCTCAAGTGAACAGGGCTATTGTATTCGCCGACCTCGTTGACTTTCTCACTGGAGAGCTTATTGATCTGGACGAACTTACAGATATAGTTCATCAGCACAACTCCATACTCGCCATTGATGCAATTCAGGGTGTCGGTTATCTTCCGCTCTCAATGAGAGATTCATCCGTTGATTTCCTCTTCAGCGGAACTTCAAAATGGCTTTTAGGCCCTCAGGGGGCAGGGTTCATATACATAAGTGACGAACATCTCGACAGAAGCATATCAAAGAACCTCGGCTGGCTCTCTCTTGATTACAGAAGCTTCGACTCTTTCTCTGCTCTTCCAGAACCGAGGAGGGATGCTAGCGGAATTGAGGCGGGTACGAGGAACGTTATCGGAGCTATAATGATGCGAGAGAATTTAAAGTTTCTCAATTCAGTGGGAATCGAGGAGATTTACAGGTATGACCTTGAGGGAGCTGAAATTATTATGAAGAAAGCTGAGGTGATGGGAAGCGTAAATCAGCAGAGCGGCTCCATGAAGACCCCGATAGTATCGCTGAAAACAAGAAATGTCCACCATCTGTTCAACTATCTGTCTGAACATAGCGTTCAGGTCTCTTTCAGAGAGAATCACATAAGGATTGCCTACCATATTTTCAACACTTTAGAGGAGGCGAAAAAACTTGTTGAGATTTTAGACAACTATAAAGTATGAATCTAAATAAAATAGTAATACTCGACAACCTGAGAAGCGCCCATAATGTCGGCAACATTTACAGGAGCGCATACTCTTTCGGATTTGACTGCGTGATTCATGTGGGTGTCACTCCACTTACTGACAATCCCAAATTTCTCTCATCTTCAAGAGGGTGCGAAAAGCACTTAAAAACAATGTTTTTTGAAGAAATAAGCAAAGCGATAGAATTTGCCCTATCTGAAAAAGCGGTTGTTTACTCTCTTGAGATGAACGAGAAATCCGTTAAACTGACCGATTTTAACTGTTTTGGCGATTATGCTGTTGTTTTAGGAAATGAAGCGCTCGGCGTTTCGGAAGCGGCTCTTGAGAAATCTGACAAAATCATTTCCATAGAGACCACAGGGGCAAAGGAATCGCTCAATGTGGCAGTGGCTTTCGGAATATTTGCATATTCAATGTTTTTAAAAAATAAGTAAAAATCTTCAAGCTACTTGACAAAATCGCAGATAGGGATATATTAAAATTATATAGGGAATAAAATCGGGAGGTAAAATGAAGAGTTTGTTTTTTACACTTTTACTTTTTCTTTGCATTTTATTTTCTTCCTGCGTGACAACATCTGATTTGCGTTCAAATGCCGATTGCGCTACAGTTCTGATTAACGGTCCCTCAGTCCTCTCTGTGGGAGAAACTGCAGTTTTCAATGCTGTATACTATGATAAAAACCACAAGATTATAAAGAACTGCAAGAATATCACTCCGGCTTGGAACATTGGAAACAGAGATATAATAAATCTGGAAAAAGACCTAGGAAACTGCATCAAAATTAAGGCAATGAAAAGCGGGGAATGCTGCATTCAGGCGAGCGTGAACAACCTTGTGACGTCGATTGCAATCACAGTGGAATAGATTCACTCTGTTTTTTTGAAATACTTGTCACTAAGGGAATCGGATAAGGCGGGAAATGAAGATTTTATTGTCTCCGTGAGCTCAGTCAGCTTCACCATCTTTTGATTTAAATAGTATGCATTGGCGAGATTCTTTATGAGATTCGCATCCTTGTCATTCAACAGGTACGCCCTCTCGAAATAGAATTCAGATGAATCAGTCTGATTAGTCTTGAAGAAGACAAGTCCGTAATACTTGTAAACAAATAAAGAGTCTGACGCTGATTTCATCGGATATAGAGAGAGAATTTTCTTGGAAGAAGCATAATCCTTCAAGAAAAAGAGGGTCTGGACATACTCCTTTGAGGAGAATGATGGAGACTTTTCATAGAGTTTCGCATACAGCTTTGAAGCTTGAGTGAGACTGTCGCACTTAAAAAGCTCTCCGGCGCAGTTAACAAGAAAAATTGAATCGGAGATATCGGCTTTGGTTGAACGTTCATAAACCTTGTTTAACAGCGCGATATCCCTGTTCTTTGCAAACAGAGCGAGCATTTTATTGTAGGCAGAGACGGAATCGGGATAGTGTTTTACAAGTGAATCAAGCATCGTAAGGGTTGAATCATAAAATCCCAGGGCAAAGTAATTGTCTGAGAGTTTGTGCAAAGAGTAGTATCTGTATGGCGAGTTTATCAGTTTCATATAGGATTTGTTCGCCGCTATGTAATTTTTTGCGTCTGAATAAATTCTGCCGGCAAGAAGGTAATCTTCATTTCTCGGTTCCTTAAGAGAGAGAAGTTCGCCTAAGTAAGAGTCAGCCAAAACGTAATTTTCCTTTTTTGCTTCGTACTTTGCCAAAGCGTAAAGAGCCCCCTTGTCTTTTGGAATTCTCTTTTTGATGAAGAGAGCATATGAGTATGCTGAATCAGGCATGTTCTTCGAGTTGAAATAATCGAGCTTCAAAGCATTAAGTCCTTCAGATACCGGATACGCGCTCAAAGCAGTGTTGACGGTCTGAAGAAAGAGTTTTTCGTCATAGTTAAATAGCATCTTTGCATAGGCAAAGTAGGTTTCTTCGGAGGGATTCAACTCAACCGCCTTCCCAATAAGAGGAATGGCGTCCTTTGTCTGTTTTAAAGAGTGAAGCACTGTTGCAAAGTAATAGTAGGGTTCATACCTCTCTGCATCATAATTTGTCAGTATCTGGTAATATTTCTCTACAAGCTGAGGATTGTCTTTCTTGTATGCAGTCTCCATCGAATCAAGGTACATGGAGAAGAAATCCGTCTCACTGAAAAGGCAGAGAGATGAAAGAATGAAGATAATAAATATGGTTTTTTTCATAATAAATAATTATATACAAACGCGAGAATATATCAAGTCCGCATCTATTGAACTTTCGGTCATATCTGATATAATTTCACTTCTAAAAAGGAGATGATTATGGCAAAGAGAGTATCCGCTTTTATCACTGTTCTGATAATTCTTTTCTCTTGCGCAAAGGAGGGCGCGCTGACTCCGCCTGACGCAGAGAAGAGAACAACCTCAAAGCAGATATTCGGAAAGGTTTTATCGGATGATTACGGATACTTCAAAAACAGGGACTCTAGGGAGGTTCTTGACTATATAGAGAAGGAGAATTCATATACGGAGAGGATGATGGAGCAGACGAAGGTGCTTCAGGACTCCCTCTACGCCGAGATGATAGGAAGGATGGAGGAGGATGACGAGTCTGTGCCCGAGAAGGTTGACTCATTCTACTATTTCCAAAGAAGCATGAAGGGAAAGGATTATCCGGTCTATCTCAGAAAGCTCAGGTCTCTTGATGCAGTTGAAGAGACTCTCCTTGACGTGAACAGGGAGGCTGAGGGGAAGCTCTTCTATGACGTCAGGATATTCGAAATGAGCAATGACAACAGATATCTGGCCTACTCGTTTGACACGACAGGCGGCGAAAAATACACATTGAGGATATACGACACAAAATCAAAGACGATGATGAAGGATGAAATCAGAAACATCACAAGCATGGCGTGGATAAATGACGGAAGCGGTTTCTATTATACAGTCGAAAATGAAATAACGCGCTCCTATGCGCTATTCTTCCACTCGCTTAACGGAAGCGCCGAAAAGAAGATATATGAGGAGAGTGACGAAAAGTATTCTGTCTATCTATCAAGAACGAGAAGCAGGGAGTTCATACTCGCCTCTGTTTCAAGCAACATTACAAGCGAGGTTATGTATGCACAGGCAGACAGACCATCTTCCGCCTTCTCATTAATATCTGAGAGGAAGGAGGGCGTGGAGTATTACGTTGACCATGCAGACGGATATTTCTACGTCATGACAAATGAGAATGCCAAAAACTTCAAAGTTGTCAGGGTTAAGCCGGGGAGGGACATTACGACGGCCGAGACAGTAGAGCCTGCGTCTGACAGCGCAACAATCGAGGGAGTGGACTGCTTCAAAGATTATCTCTGCGTTTATGAAAGGATAAACGGAAAGAAGGAGATTAAGGTATTCGACTATTCATTGAAAAGCAAAAGGATTTTCCCTTTTGAGGAGTCAAACTATTCATTCTATCCCTACTCGAATTCCGTCTTTGACAAGTCGGAACTCAGAATCGACTATATGTCCCTAAGGACGCCCTACACGACGATTGACATTAATCTTGCGGACTTTTCCTCTGAGATAAGAAAGGTTCAGAGAGTAAACGGCTATGACAGGGATAATTACGTTACAGAATACATATTTGCAAAGGCAGAGGACGGCAAGCTGGTGCCCATCTCCCTTGTGTACAGGAAGGATCTGAACAGAAAGATTCCTGCGCCTCTCCTTCTTGACGGCTATGGCGCATACGGTTCCGTCTCTGACCCTTACTTCTCGTCCGCAAGGGTTTCGCTTCTCGACAGGGGAGTCATATTCGCAATCGCTCACATAAGGGGAGGAGGAGACATGGGCAGGGGATGGTATGAAGACGGGAAGCTTTTCAACAAGAAGAACACATTCCTCGATTTCATATCATGCGCGGAGCATCTTATAAACGAAGGATACACAACAAAGGACAAAATAGTGATAACCGGAGGAAGCGCAGGCGGACTTCTCATTGGCGCCGTTCTGAACATGAGGCCAGACCTATTCAGGGGCGCTGTAGCCGGAGTGCCCTTTGTGGATGTCATGAATACGATGCTTGACTCCACTCTGCCTCTGACTATGGGTGAGTTCGACGAGTGGGGAGACCCTAACAGGGAGGACTATTTCAACTACATGTATGAATATTCCCCCTATGACAATGTGAAGAAAACCGACTATCCGGCTATGCTGATAACTGCCGGTTACAATGACGTGAGGGTGATGTACTGGGAGCCGTTAAAGTGGACCGCTAAGCTGAGGGACAATAAAACGGACAGTAATCCGCTTCTTCTCAAGATGACTATGAATGCAGGACACGGAGGCGAAAGCGGCAGATATTCATACTACAAAGACATTGCATTTGAGTATGCTTTCATTCTCGACATATTGAAAATGTAGATACAAGGCATGGATTGTCTCTACGGGTGAATAAAATTTACAAATTTACAAGCACCGTCCCCAAGAAGTCTTTGCATCTTTCCTCTTGACATACTCGCTATATTGAGTAAAATAACTCAATAAGAGGAGTAAATATGAAGTTTAAAAGAAAAGCATTATCAATCCTTTTGAAGAGAATTAAAGAAAAAGAGAATCTTATTCAATTTATTACAGGTCCTCGTCAGGTGGGCAAAACTACAATGGTTCTGCAGTTAAAGGAATATATCGGAAAAGAGTGCAAATACTTTACTTCTGAAGATTCTGTCACGAAGGGGCCGGCATGGCTCGATGCAACTCTCAACAATGAGGAAATGTCTGCTGACAAAAACAACAATAGAAAGCATCTGGTTATTATAGACGAAATTCATAAAATTCGCGATTGGCAGGAAATAGTTAAAAAGCATTACGACAAAATCAAAAGAGACAAATGCAATTTACAGATAATACTTTTAGGGTCATCCCCGATTCTTATTTCCAATGGAAAAGAGTCTCTAGCAGGCAGATTTGAAAGTATCTATATGGGACATTGGAATTACAAGGAAATGCGTGAAGCATTCGGCTGGGATTTGGATGACTATCTCTGCTATGGCAGTTGTCCGGGAAGCGCAACCCTAATAAATGACTATCGAAGGTGGAGAAGTTATATAAAAGAATCCATAATAGAAGCAACACTGACAAAAGACATACTCTCTTATGAGAGGATTAATAAACCGGCACTGCTAAGACAATTGTTTGAAATAACTCAGATTTATTCCGGACAGATTCTTTCATTTACAAAAATGCTTGGACAACTGCATGATGCGGGAAACACGACCACACTTTCTCATTATGCGGAGCTTCTTAAGACAAGCGGATTAATGTGCACTCTTAACAAGTTTTCAAGCAGAGATTTAGTTAAACGCATGTCAGTTCCCAAACTGCAGGTTTTAAATAATGCATTCCTTGATATTGGAGAAGGCGATTTGAAAAAAATTGTCCGGACAAACAGCGAACTGAAAGGGAGGATTATAGAGTCTGCAGTGGGCGGTTATCTGGCCAACAGAATGTTGAGCGGCGAAATAGATCTTTTCTATTGGAGGGAAGGAAATGATGAAGTTGATTTTGTGGTGAAGAAAGAGGGGACGATGTTTTTAATTGAGGTTAAGAGCGGCAGAACAAGGATGTCTCAGAGAGGATTAGACACTGCTTTGAAGAAATACCCTAAAGCTTCGGCGATTATCATCGGCAACAACAACAAAGAGCTTGAAAAGTTCTTTCTTGGCGAGATTTTTTAGTATCTGTTCTGAGAGTTTGTATGGGTATCATTTTGATTATAAAATCAGAGAAACAATTTGGAGGTAATGAGAATGAAGAACATATTTAAATTTCACCAGCGTACTATTAAACTATCAACCATTAACCATAAACTATCAACTCTTATACCAGCTCACCAGCGTACTAATATTGTCATTCTGAAGTCCGCAGTAGTTACCTCTATCCTGAAGAATCTATCATCCCCGTCATTGCGAGCGAAGCGCAGCTACCGATGGGGACGGTGCTTCTTTGAAAGAGTGTCAATAGGATAATCGATAATTCTCCTTTTTTCAGTTAAAGAACATAACCACTTGCAAAAGACCCGATAATGATATAAAATTAATTATGCTTCTTTAGA
>JAQVDU010000008.1 GCA_028698175.1 bacterium
AACAACATTGCGAACGGTCTTTAAGACCCATGACACGAATGTTCTGTTCCACTTCCCTCCGCCGCTTATTACTCTAAGCCTTCTCTTTTTACTTTGCAATACCATGAAATCTACTATACGATGACAGGCGATTGGTACGCTGGTGACTGGTACGAACAGGAAGGTACTAGGTATCAAGTACTAGATGCGAGGTACTAGGCACGAGGTACTGGGTATGAGTTAAAATACAAAAACAAAGACCGAAGAGAGGTAAAGAGATTGCAGAATATTGTTCAATAGAAATAAATATAAAGTTACAGGGGTTGACAAATCTCTTTAGACGGTGTATCATTTCAGTTAATAGAAATAATATAGGATTAAATGAAATGAAGTACGATGAGCTTTTAAAATTTGCAGTTGACAGCAAAGTGCAGATCTTCTCCATAGAAGACCTGATGAAGATCTTTCCCGACGAAAAGGAAGAGAGCATGGCGAGGTCGGTTTACAACTGGATAGTGACCAAGAAAATCATCAGACTGAAGCGGGGAATTTATCAAATCTCATATCCTGAAAAAAAAATCATACCGGATATGTATGTTGCCAACAGGCTTTACTCTCCATCATACGTTTCAATGGAGACAATTCTGTCAATGCACGGCATAATTCCTGAAATAGCAATGTCTGTCACTTCAGTAACGACAAAGGCAACGCGGCGTTTCAAAAACATTTACGGCTCCTTCTCCTACAGAACAGTTAAAAAGGAGTATTTTACCGGATATTATCTTTTAAAGGAGAGAGGATTTGAAATCCTTGCGGCTGAACCGGAAAAGGCGGTTATTGACTTTCTCTATCTGAACAATCTTTCCAGGATTGACAGGGCAGATAAAGGCAGTATGAGAAGACTCTCGAAGAGATCACTCAGAAAGTACGCCGATTTGATGGAAGTGAATATAGGAGGGCTCTATGCTGACTTATGAGAATCTTATCCTCTATGCAAAAGAGAGGGGTATGCCTCCCGAAAAGACAAGAGGCATCATTAGAGAGTATCTGCAGGTTTTGATTCTCAAACTTCTCTATTCTGAAAAAAAGAGCGGAATATTCAGCTTTACCGGAGGCACTTATCTGCGCCTTGCCAATTTGACGAAGAGGTTTTCCGAAGACCTTGATTTCTATTCCAAAAGAATGAATTCGGATGTTTTTCAAGAGTCAGTCAGTCAAATTGCAGACAAACTCGGAAAATACAATATTAAAACAAAACTGAGCTTTGAGAAGAGAGAAAATCTGTTTACTGCCGGGATTCATTTTATAGATATTGAAGGAGAATACAGCATATCGGGAAACAGAAGAGGCGCTATAGTGATAAAATTTGAAACTGCAGTCCCTGAATGGCAGATAAAGAACTCTCAGAGGGCGATAAACGGATATGGAGAGACATTTATTGCAAATTGCCTTGACGAAAGCATTTTAATGGCGGATAAAATCGACGCAATTCATAAGAAGCCGAGGGGAAGGCATATTTATGACGTTATTTATCTGCTCTCAAAGAAGATTGAACCGGATAAGAAAGTGCTCAGGGGATACGGATATGCGGATTCATGGAATGAGGTGCTCAACAAGAGATTCAAAGAGTTTTCAGATTCCGAACTAAAAAAATTTGCAGAACAACTGGGGCCGTTTCTATTTGACGAAGATGAAAAGAGGAAAATTGCAGATGCGAAAAAAATCATCAATGAGCTGGTGAGAGTTTTTCCCTCTTGACATTAAAGTTATATATATTATGATTCTTGAACAGTTAAAAAATGGAGTTTTGATGAAAAAGAGCTATACTCATAAGATTTTTAAGAACCTTTGCAAGAGCTGTTCTTTGTGCGTCCACTACTGCCCGAAGAAAGTTCTCGAAATAGGAGAGGACAGAAAGGTGGTAGCCGCAAGGCCTCAGGACTGCATCGGCTGTCACATGTGCGAATTAAGGTGCCCCGACTTTGCCATTCAGGTCTTTGAATGCAAAGGTGAAGAGGCAAAAACCGAAAAATAGCAATTGGCATCACTAAAAGCAGCCTTTCTCGCCAAACTCATCTCTGATGAGTATTTCAGGATGAATCTGCTTACAAGCAGAACAATTCTTGATTCGATTTACTCCTCAAAACCCAAGACCCCCCTTCAAAGAGAAGTTAAAAAACTTATAGAAGAGAATCAGCTTCTCGCATTAAAGAACTCTACTCCGGTCTGTCAGGATACAGGGGTTCTAACCCTGTTTGTTGAATTCGGAAAATCGTTTTCAATTGAGGGAGACCTTAGAAGCGAACTTCACAGGGAGCTTGTAAAGACAACGAAAAAGAGGGGGCTTAGGTTTTCAACAGTAGATTGCATGGGCAGATATTCGAATGAGCCATCCATCCATTTTATTCAGTCCTCCGTAAAAAAACCGAGAATTGTAATGATGGCAAAGGGCGGAGGAAGCGAGAATCTGACAAAGATGAAGATGTTCCCACCCTCATCATCAGCAGGCGAGATAATCGATTTTGCAGTCAAGTCAGTTGATGAGGCGCAGGAGAGAGGGTGCCCGCCCTACATAATCTCAGTTGCCAGCGGTCTTTGTTCAGACGAATCCGCAGTCAATGCAAAGATGGCTCTTACTGGCCTCTTCTCCCACAACAAAAGCGAAGAAGAGAAAAGCATTGCGAATAAAGTTAAATCACTTTCCAATAAACTCGGCATAGGAATACAGGGGCTCTCATTCGGAGAGACAGTGGCTGACTGCAGGGTGATGCTTAGGTCAAGGCACATAGCCTGTCTCCCCATAACTGTAATGTTCAACTGCTTTCAGGAGCGGGTGAGGGAGATTCTGCTGTGAAGAGAATTGACGCGAACTGCCCAAAAGAGATGAAAAAACTCAGAGCGGGAGATATCGCCCTTCTTTGCGGAACAATATTTACAGCTAGGGACTCTGCCCTGAAAAAAATATCCGAAGAGAAAAATTTTCCTAAGATTCTTGAAAATTCGATAATATTTCACGCAGGACCCACCGAGAAGAATAAAAAGAAGATGTTCTCCTGCGGTCCGACAACGTCAAAGAGGATGGATTCCTTCCTTCCGATGCTCTTCAGACACAATCTCTTTGCAACTATAGGAAAGGGCGAGAGGGATATTGCCATACATAAAAAATCTGGTAAGATGTATTTTACGGCTCTCGGAGGATTGGGCTCACTCTACGGAAGCAGGATAATTTCAATGGAGCCGGTTCTCTTCAAAGAGCTGAAATCCGAGGCAGTTTACAGGCTGGAGGTCAGAGACTTTCCGGTCATTGTCGCGATAGACGGTAAAGGCAAATCAATATTTAACAGGAGCTATAATGGCTAAGATAGAATTGATGTCAGGAAATGACGTGGCCGTAAAGGCGGCTATCATTGCCGGTTGCACTTTCTACGGCGGGTATCCGATTACTCCGTCGTCTGAAATAGCAGAGGGAATGGCAAAAGCACTTCCGCCGGTGAAGGGAAAATTCATTCAGATGGAAGACGAAATAGCCGGAATAGGAGCGGCTATAGGAGCATCTCTCACAGGAGCAAAATCAATGACTGCGACAAGCGGTCCAGGATTCTCCCTGAAGCAGGAGCATATCGGATACGCAGTTATGGGCGAGATTCCCATAGTCATAGTCAATGTGATGCGCGGAGGACCTTCGACCGGAATGCCCACGTATCCGGCACAGGCAGACGTTATGCAGGCAAGGTGGGGCACCCATGGAGACCATGAGATTATAGCTCTGATGCCATGCTCGGTGCAGGAGACCTTCAAGCTGACGATTGAGGCATTCAACCTTGCAGAGCAGTACAGGGTGCCTGTGATTCTTCTGACTGACGAAATAATTGCCCACATGAGGGAGAAGGTTGAGATAAAGGAGAAGAACGAGTATAAGATTATCAACAGGTTGAAACCGACCGTTGACCCTGAAAATTACAATCCCTTCGACACAAAGCACGGAATGGTGCCGCCTCTCGCTCCATACGGAGAGGGATACAGGTTCCACATAACCGGCCTCACGCATGACCACACCGGCTTTCCCACTTCAAAACCCGATCTTGTTGAGAAGCTTCAGGAGCGTCTGCGCGACAAGATACTCAAAAACAGAAAGGAATTTGACTGGTACGAGGAGAGGATGGTTGAAGATGCTGACATAGTTGTCTTCGCATACGGAGCAACAGCGAGGAGTGCTATGAGGGCTATAAAGGACGCAAGAAGGGAGAACATAAAGGCGGGTCTTTACAGGCCTATAACAATGTGGCCTTTCGCGTATGATAATATCAGGAAAATCGCAAAGACGGCAAAACAGATTCTTGTGGTTGAGATGAACCTAGGACAAGGACTTGGAGAGGTTGAAAGGGGCGTCGCAGGCACAAAGTGCAAGGTGAAGTTTTTGGGGAAGGCAAACGGAGAGCTTATCACGCCCACTGAAATCCTCAGCAAGATACGGGAGGTCTCCAATGTATAACGAAAATGTATTCAATTATCTCAGGACAAACAAACTGCCTCACATCTGGTGTCCCGGATGCGCCCATGGAATAATTACAGCCGCACTTCTTCGAGGGATTGACAAGCTGAAACTCGATAAAAATAAAATAAGCGTCATTTCCGGTATAGGATGCTCAGGCAGAACTCCCGGATACCTTGACATGAACACTTTACACACGACGCACGGCCGCTCTCTGACCTTTGCCACAGGGATAAAGTTCGCAAATCCCTCTCTTACAGTGATTGACATCATGGGTGACGGAGACGCTCTGGCAATAGGAGGCAACCACTTTATCCACGCGTGCAGAAGAAACATTGACATTACAGCAATTATTTTCAACAACAACATATACGGAATGACAGGCGGACAGTATTCGCCGACAACCCCTGTGAATGCATACGCTTCAACAGCACCCTACGGAAACGTTGAGCCGCCCTTTGATATCGTAAAGCTGGCAATGGGCGCCGGCGCCACTTTCGTGGCGAGGGGAGACGCATTCCACATAGCATTGATGGATAAGATAATTGAGCAGGCGATAAGCCACAAGGGATTCTCCGTAGTTGAAATCATGGCAACATGCCCGACCCAGTTCGGTCGTCGCAACAAAATGAAGGAGCCGCATCAGATGCTTGACTATGTGGCTGAGAAGGCGGTTTCAATAAAGAAATGGAATGAAATGTCTGAAGAGGAGAGAGCGGGAAAGTTCCCGGTCGGAATCTTCATCGACGAATCGAGACGCGAATACTGCGAAGCTTATGAAGATAATGTCATAAAGAAAAGCGAAAGGGGTGAAAAATGATGAGAGCTGAAATTCGTCTTGGAGGAAACGGCGGACAGGGAATAATTCTTGCCGCAAAGGTTTTGGCGGAGGCGGCCGGAATTTACGCCGGTTTAAACGTAGTTCAGTCGCAGATATACGGAGCGGCGGCAAGGGGCGAGCTGTCAAAGGCGGACGTTATAATCGATGACGGTGACATTTACACTCTTGAAATTTCGTCTGCGGATTTGCTGCTCTGTCTCTCTCAGGAGGCATACGACCATTTTAAAAACGAGCTTAAACCGGAAGGAAAGCTTGTTCTTGATGAATTTTACGTTAAGGACTATGACCAGCTTGACAAGAGGTTCCTCGCATTCCCGATATCGCAGATGTCAAAGGACCTTGCGGGAAGCGAAATGTTCTCAAACATGATATCTGTGGGCATCCTGACGGTCGTGGGCGGTTACTTCTCTGAGGAGCATGCTCTCAAAGCGGTTGAAAAGAATGTTCCGAAGAACTTTTTAGATATGAATTTAAAAGCAGTTCAGATGGGATTTGAAGAGGCAAAGAAAAAACTGAAAAAGAACTGCTGAAAATAAGGCATGAATAAAAAAGGGAGGGTTTAGCCCTCTCTTTTTATAGGTACTAGGTTAAATACAAATGAAGACTATGGGGACAGCACTTGTACTGTTCCCAATCCCCCCGGGTTGCACCAGAAGTTTTAGAAGATTATTGTAAAGACAAAATCTTACTCAGATCATAGAGTAAGAAAGGTGTAAAAGGAAAAAAGCATTATGCTTTTTAACTCTTTTACTTTATAACTATTTAACTATTTTACTTTTGTACTTTTGTACTTTTTTACTTTTTTACTTTTTTACTTTTAAAACACAGAATCGTCTGTAAATTCGTAAATAATGGAAATTTCTTTTTTGTAAAGCGTGGGACCTGTTATGGACAAGACCCTGAATTTTGCGAATCCGTCCCTGCACTTCATAACGTAAAGGTGGCCTGCGATTATTGGGTTTGAGATTGAATCGAACTGCAGGTCAGGCTCTATTCTGTCTATGTAATTGAATGATTCCTCATTGTAATCCTTGATGTTCTGCCTGAGAGAGAGCGTGTCGAGAAGAAGGTATATGTTCGGCTCCCTCAGGGGATTTTCTACTGACGGGTTATAGTCGACAATAGCGATTATGTCATTTTTGCTGAAATTGGAATTGAGGTTTCCGATAGAAAAATCAAAGCCATAGTAGTAAATCACTCCCTCATTTGAACTTCCCATGAAATAGCATGATGAAAAGGCGAGAACCAACATTATCATTGAAATAAATATTTTATTCATTATAATACTTTAACTTAAAGCAGAATGTATGTCAAGATTTAATGAACTTCTCAAAATAATTCCAGAGACACCCCCCGAAAAATCCGCATGGGGCATGATTCCATTTATACTTAAAAAGAGATCTTTGAAAGGAGAGAGGCAGATTATCATTGAGTCCGATTTTGACAAGGCATCTCTTTTAACAGAAAATCTTGAACTCTTCGGCGGCGATTCATACCTTTTGGTGGACTCTTCGAATGAGAATTCCGTTTATCAGGCGCTCTGGGGAATTAAGAATAAAATGTCCATTGTTTCTGACTGTGACTTTCTCAAGCTTAAATTTCCCCATCCGGATATTTTCAAAGAGAGGGGAATTCTCATAAAACGAGGAATGAAGCTTGATATGCCAAGAATGGAGAGCATATTCGAATCCTTCTCTGTTGAAAAACAAGACAATGTGTATGAGAGGGGTGAATACGCAGTTAGAGGATTCATACTCGACGTGTACGGAATAGCCGGTCCGCCGGTGAGAATTGAGCTGTATGATGATACTGTGGAAGATATAAGAGAGATTTCAACGCAGACGCAGGAATCCGTAAATAAGCTTGAAGAATTTTTCATTCCGGAAAAGTTTTCATCGGATGAGGCGGTGGTTCCGGCATCCGAATTCTTTGAGTCATACAAAACGTACGATATGGAGACTCTCTCTATTGAAAACAATCCCGATTACTCAAAGAGCGGGGAACTGAAGCCCCTCTCCCTCGTCTCCGGATCGCTGAGCTCATATTTGGAGGAGAACTACAAAGGCTACAAAGTCTTCATATTCTGCGCCAATGACTATGAGGAAGAGAGAATAAAAAAGATAACGTCGGTTAATGCTGAGTATTTCAGAGGCAACATTGTATCCGGATTTTCTCTCAATGAAGAAGAGTGCCTCTTCATAAATGATTTTGAAATATTCTCCAGAAAAAGGTTTTCAAGGTTTTACGAAGTTCCCCTCTCCCCTATAGCTCTTGAGGAGCTTGATTCCCTTGAAACCGGCGACTTGATAGTCCATCAGACATACGGAGTGGGCAGGTACGCAGGGATAGAGAGGGTCGCCTACGGAGAGAGGTATACGGACTGCATCAGGATCTTCTATGAGAACAATGACAAGCTCTACGTGCCCATAGACCAGATACGGCTGATAGACAAATACATCGGAGGAAAGGAGAGGGAGCCGAAACTCTCATCTCTCTCGAAAAACTCATTTGAAAGACAGAAAGAAAAAGTAAAAGAGTCAGTGAAAAAAATCGCGGGAGAGCTCCTTCGGCTCTATGCGGAAAGGGAGGTGGTGAAGGGCTTTTCATTTCCCGCAGATGACGAGAAGCAGATAGAGATGGAGGAGATGTTCGAGCATGAAGAGACAAATGACCAGCTGAAGGCCATTGAAGAGGTCAAGAGAGACATGATGAAGGAAAAGCCGATGGACAGGCTTATATCCGGAGAGGTGGGGTACGGAAAGACCGAGGTGGCGGCGAGAGCCGCTTTCAAGGCCTATCTCAGCGGCAAACAGACGGCATTCTTAGTGCCCACGACAATTCTCGCCCAGCAGCACTATGAGACCCTTAGGGACCGTCTCCAGAATTTTCCCGTAAAAATACAAACCCTCTCGCGCTTTCGAAGCGAGAAGGAGAAGAAAGAGATAAAGAAACAGATAAAGGAGGGTGACGTTGACATTGTTATAGGCACGCACGCCCTTCTTTCTAGCGACATAGAGTTCTTCGATCTCGGGCTTTACATTGTGGATGAAGAGCACAGGTTCGGAGTCAAGCAGAAAGAAAAGATTAAAGAGATAAAAAAGAACATTGACGTCCTCGCAATGTCTGCAACACCGATTCCGAGAACTCTTGAGATGGCTCTGACCGGAATAAAGGATATTTCAAACATAATGACCCCGCCGGCCGGAAGAAAGGCGATAAAGACATACGTGGTGAAATGGTCTGAAGACACGGTCAAGAGCGCGATTCTCAAAGAGCTCTCGCGGCAGGGACAGGTTTATTTTCTGCACAACAGGATAGAGACACTTAAAAGCGTAGAAGAGAAGCTTAAAGAACTGCTTTCGGAAGTGAGCATTGTCTCTGTCCATGCGCAGATGCACTCCTCCGAGATTGAAAAGAAGATGCGCTCCTTCAGGGAGAGAGAGTTCGACCTTCTCCTTTCCACGGCGATAATAGAATCCGGAATAGACAATCCCAATGTCAATACGATGGTTATAAACAGGGCTGACATGTTCGGTCTGGCGGAATTGCACCAGCTGAGGGGAAGAATAGGACGGTCCCACAGGGAGGCATACTGCTATCTTATAGTGCCGGAGAAGGAGAGGATAACGGAAAATGCCAAAAAGCGCCTCTCCGCCTTCAAGTCATACTCCTCTTTGGGGGCAGGAATAAACCTCGCCATAAAGGACGTGGAAATGAGGGGCGCCGGAAAGATACTCGGAACAGAGCAGCACGGATTCATAGGAAGCGTGGGATACTCTCTCTATTTTAAAATCCTGAATGAAGCGATTGACGAGGTTAAGGGAATTAAAAAAGCATCACTTATTGAACCGACGATAAACATCCCGGGGCGCACGTTTGTTCCGGATGCGTTTAATCTCACCAAGAGCGGCAAGATGAAGCTGTACAGAGATATCTCCATGATAGCAAAGCTTGAAAACGTCGAAAAGGAGAGAGCAAGATTCATTGACAGATACGGAAAGATGGTTGAGGAGATAAAAAACATCTTTCTTATGCAGGAGATGAAGATTATCTGCAAGGAGAAGCTTATAGGCAAAGTAGAGATGCTTGGTCATAACCTTTACATAGAGTTCATGGTCGGATACGAACCCGACTTAAATCTTCTAAGGCCGCTTCTCTCTAAGATTGAAAATCCCATAGAACTCCGCCATCAGCCGTCCTTTACGATTGTCGTCAAAGAGGTTGATGCCACTGGGATTTTCGAGTTTTCCAATAAGCTCTTGAAAAGTTTGTTATAATCTGATAAAATAAAAGATTAAAAGGAGGTTCAATGGTCAGACGCTATATAGTAGCAGCAATGCTTCTAACGGTGATTCTTTCATTCGCAGGATGCGCGCAGAAGGATTATCCACTTGCCGAAGCAGGGGGAAAGGTCTTTTATGCCAGCTATTTCAAAAAATTATTTGTGCCGATGCCTAATGCAACGTTTGAAGAGAACAAGGCAAAGGCTGACCAGGTATTTGAAAACACGCTGAAACAGATAACAGCATACGCATACCTTGAAAAGAACAATATGGTGCCGGAAAACGTTCTTCAGATGAAGGTGCAGCAGGAGAACAACAAGCTTATAGAGTACGTCTACAAGCAGGAGGTTCTTGACAGGGTTAAAGTGAGTGAAAAAGAGATATTTGAAACATACAAGCGCCAGAAGACAACAATATGGTCGCAGCACATCCTTACAAAGGAAAAAGAGCTTGCCGACAGCATTTACGGCATCCTGAAAAGGTCCCCGGAAAGGTTCGGCGAGATGGCCGCCCTCTTCTCTGAGGATACAAACAACAAAAACAATGAAGGCAATCTCAGGGAGTTTTCAGGCGGCACGTTTGTCAAAGAGTTTGAGGATGCATGCATGAAGATGCCTGTCGGAGTGATTTCCAAGCCGGTCAAGACGCCCTTCGGATATCACATTATCAGGGTGAACAAGCGCGAACTCAAGGACATGTCTAATTATGCCAATGAGAAAAAGGCGATAGAGGGAAGTTTGAAAAAGAAGCTGACCAATGATGAGGTTGTGAAGAGCGAAAAGAGGCTGCGCGACCTTGCGAAGATGAACATAAGCGTTGAGAACATAGGAAAAGTTTTAAGCGCTCTAAAGAGGGACTCTCTTGGAAACGTGGTGCTTGATTCAATGGGTACAGAGAAGGATTTGGTAGTCGTGAGCTCAGCTCTCGGCAAATGGAACATAAAGACGGTAGACAGCATAACTGCCGCTGAGGGTTTCGGAAAGGTTCCCTACAACAGCCCTGACGCGCTCAAGAACCACATTGACAGGCTCGTCTTCTTCAAAACAATATACGAGAAGGGCCGCAGGATGGGAGCAAACATGACCGGAGATTTCAAAAAGGACATTGAGCTCAAGATGGCAATAGTGACAGAGCAGCAGATAGTAAAAGACATCCGCTCGAGCATTGAAACAAACAATGATATTCTCACCGAATATTACAAAGCAAACCTTGCAAAATTCACTGAAAAGGGAAGGGTGGG
Organism: bacterium; assembly: GCA_028698175.1. Lineage (GTDB taxonomy): Bacteria > Hydrothermota > 32-111 > 32-111 > 32-111 > UBA2202. The sequence goes on from JAQVDU010000008.1 coordinate 10,836, forward strand.
AATCTATATAATGGTCAATGACGACTCCATGAAAGTGCAGATGGTCAAGGATTCTCTGCAGAGAAAGAATGATTTCAGACACTTCTCAAAACTTTATTCCAAGGTGAAGCCGAAGGAATTTTCAAAACCGGATTATTATATCTATACGGAAGATGACACAACCGGATATTATAAGGCGGCTGTCGCGCTCGGAAAAACAAACAAAGTGTCAGGAATATTCAAGAATGAAAGCGGCTACAACATGATAAAAGTCATGGATTTAACCCCGCCAAAACCGGCAGAGCTCACAGAAACATTCATAAACGGCACTCTTAAAAATGAATATCTGAAGACAGTCACAGATTCAATAACAAACGCAGAATATGAAAAAGCCAAAACAGAGATGAAATTCGTCGTATATAAAGAAAAATACGAAAAATTGCTTGAAGAAATATTATCAAATACCAAGGAGACAAAATGAAGAAGAACAACACGGTCGTAATTTTACTGGCGGTTGCAATAATTCTTGTTCTTGCAATAGCATATCTTGTCACAAACAGCAATGCCAAGTCCTCATTTGTGGCAACCGGCAAACAGCTCGCCAAGGTAAACGGAGAGCCGATAACAGAGGAGCTGGTAAACCTTGTCATGCAGGGCGGCCAGCTGACCGAGGAAAACAAGAAAGTTGTGATAGACGAACTTGTGGACAATTTCATAGTTTATAACGAAGCGGTGAAGGCTGGAATGGACAAGGACCCTGCAATCGTGAATCAGCTTGAAATGCAGAAGCGCCTTCTGATTGCGAACAAATTCATGGAAAAAAAGATAACTGAGCTTGAACCCATTAAGGAAGAGGACATAACCGCATACTATGAGAACAACAAAGAGAAGTTGTCAAAAAAACTGAAGCTCGGCATCATAGTCCTTGCCCCGAATCCGTCCTATGCGGATTCAATATACAAATTGATCAAATCAGGCAAGAAATCCTTTGAAACCGTCGCGAAAGAGGTCTCTCTTGACCAGGCAACTGCCAAAAACGGAGGCATTCTGCCTGATTACGTGGTTTACAAACAGTGGGCTTCAAACGGATTTGCAATTCTCGATTCAATGGCATTTTCTCTTCAGAAGAAGGGCGACGTCTCAGCGCCTTTCATGGAGCTCAACGGAGCCATGATGCTGGTTAAACTTGTTGACTATCTCCCCTCAAACATTGACGCAGCTTCAGGCAAGGGATATCTTCTCAATCTTCTCTATGCAGAGAGAAACAGAACATATATAGCATCATTTGTCAGCACCTTGAAGGACAAATCAAAGGTGGAATACATTGAGTCCCAGCCGCAGCAGTAAGATTTTACTGATTCTTTCGCTTATTTCGTCATTCATGATTTTGTCCGCATCCGAAAACGGTGCGGACAAAATCTTTGCATTTGTGAATGACTCGATAATTCTGAAATCAGAGTATGACCAGAGGATGGCGATACTTGAAAATACCACTCTCTTTTCGAAAGAGGATGCGGATTCCCTCAAAAGAGAGATGCTTGACATCATGGTAAATGACAAAATACTCCAGATTATAGCTGACAAGGACTCAATATCGATAGACACAAACCTCCTCACTGAGGACGTCGAAAGAAGAATCTTTGAGGCGAAAAAGAACTTTAAAAGCGACGAAGAGTTTTTATCTTATCTTAAACAGAACAATCTGACAGAGGAAGCTCTTAAGAAAAACTATCTTGACCAGGCGATGAAGATGGCTTTAAAACAGCAGATAATAGTGAAAAATCAGCTGAGCATCACAGTCAATGAAAATGAGATGAAGAGTTTCTATGAAGAGAACAAAGATTCCTTCTTCACTCCGCTCTCCGCAGACCTTTACCACATAACGGTTGTAGTGCAGCCGGATTCTGCGGCGATGTTCGCGGCTCTTCAGAAAATTGAATCTGTTTTCATGTACGTAAAATCGGGGAATGACCTCGGTGAAGCGGCAAAAGATTACTCTGAAGACAAATCCGCCAAGAACCGCGGAATAATCGGCTACGTAAAATATACGGACCTTCCGTCAGAACTGGCCGCCTTTCTTTACATGAACATGAATGAGGATACTCTTCTCGTAACACAGTCGCGAGAGGGCTTCCATTTGATAAAGATTCTCGGAGCCAAGGCCGATTCAGTGAAATTTCAGCAGGTGCTTGTAAGAATGCCTGCAACAAAGAGCGACTCTCTTGATGCCAAAAAGAGAGCCGAGTATGTGGTGAATGAGATAAAATCAAACAAGCTTTCATTTGAAGATGCGGCAAAAAAGTACTCTGACGACCCTTCAACGAAGAGCGCCGGCGGATTTCTCGGAAGAGTCGCCATTGAAATGCTGTCAGATGATATAAAGGAATCCCTAAAGAATCTTGAACCCGATTCCGTCTCAAACGTCATACTCGGAGATTTCGGTTATGAAATATTCATGATGAGAAACAAAGAGGGCGGGTACGTAAGCGAATACAAGGATATAAAGAACATGATTGCCTCTATTATTGAAAACACAAAGGTTGAGAAGGAGATAAACAGGCTTATCGATAAGGAGAGGAAGAGAGTCTTGGTGAAAGTCCTTGAATGAAGAAGATTCTCGTTTCAATGGGAGAGGGCGGAGGAGCCGGGATAATTCTTCTCTGCGATGCGGCAAGAAAAAACAAAGATATACTCTTTGAACTTGTCTCAGATGAAAAAGCGCTTAAGGATTATTGCCGAAAGACGAAGATATCTCTTCCTGAAAACATCTCTCTGATACAGACAAAAGCAAAAAATTTCCGATTGATTCCGGGAAAGCCGACAGGAGAGAGCGGCAGACTTGCCTTTGAATCATTGAAAGAATCCGTTGACATAATTTCAGCGACTGAAAATGAATATCTCGGACTTTTGACGCTTCCAGTCATAAAGAGCAGCATGAATGTTTTTTGCAGGGGGTTTTCCGGACACACCGAGTATCTCGCAAAAAGAGAGAAAAGAAGAGCGGCGATGCTCCTTTATTCAAAAAAAATTTCAGTTGTTCCCCTGACTACCCATGTGAATCTTTCAAGGGTTTCAAAGCTTATAAATTTTGAAACAGTGAATGCGCAGATGAAGGCGGTAAAGGACTTCTACTCGGAGAGACTGAAAAAAGAAGGAAAGTTCGCGATCCTGTGCGTGAACCCTCACTGCTCTGACAATAATCTTCTAGGTTATGAGGATGAGAATCTGAGAAAGATTGTTTGTCGTTTAAAGAAACATTTCAATCTTGACGGACCTCTTTGCGCGGATTCGGCATTCACTTCTGAGAATTTGAAAAGATACGACGTCTTCTTCGGTATGTACCATGACCAGGTTCTGATTCCCTTTAAAATGGTTTCATTCAACAGCGGAGTGAATGTGACCTGCGGACTGACTTACCTGAGAGTCTCTCCCGACCATGGGCCTGCATGCGACAGGGTCTTTTCGAATGAACTTGATTCAGGCTCTATTCTGGAATCCGTCAAACTGCTTTTAAAAGTCAAGAAGAGTTGATAATCACCTTTCAAGAAAAACGACAGTCTCAAAATGCATCGTGTTGGGAAACATGTCGAATAAGGCTATTTCTTTGATTTGAAATCCGCTCCCTGACGCCAAAGTTATGTCCCTTGACATTGTCGCGGCATCGCAGGAGATGTATATTATCTGTTTGGCTGTGGAGTCAAAGATTCTTTTCATTGCAATCGGGTGCACTCCCTCTCTTGGCGGGTCTATTATGCAGACGTCAAAATAATTATCTTCAATCTCAAGCTTGTCGTCAATGAATTTGCGCACGGAGTTTACGTTTTTTATTTTGTTTTCGGAAATGTTCTTTCTCATGTGGTAAACTGATGCTTTGTTGGATTCTACGGCAACAATCTCTTTAAAAAAATCGGAAAAGAGTATTGAATATATCCCCACTCCCGAGTAGAGGTCGAGCAGTCTATTCTCTTTTTTTATGCGGGAGCGGAGAAAGTCGCATATTTTTGCCCCTATATTTGGGTTGACCTGCATGAATGTCGAATACGAGTAGGAAAAAACTCTTCCGTCAATCGTGTCTGTGAGGGATGCCTTGGACTTGAGATAGAGAGGGGTCTTGTTTTTAAGAACGGCAACTATATTATCGGCGCAGACTGTTCTCATGAACGGCGGCAGCTGGTCTTCTCTGTCGCAGTCAGTATAGAATGCCACGAGCGTTCTGTTGAAGTTAGACGACTTTATGACTATCCTGTCTGTGCGCGAATCAAAAACAATCTTCTCTCTGATATCCTTTAAAACGTCATTTATGCTCTGTGAGCATAGCAGACACTCTTCAATACCAATCAGAGAGTCGGACTTTTCCCTCAGAAGTCCCACCAGCCCATCCCTTACGGAGAGGGTTACCTTGTTTCTGTAACTGAAAGGGGAGAGAGCTTCGCACAATATTTCATCTTTATAATCTATCTTTGCGTTTTTATAGAGAAGCTCTCTTAAAACAATCCGCTTTATCTCCTTATGGTGTTTGAAGTCAATATGCTGGAGAGAGCATCCTCCGCATTCTCCATAGTACCTGCATTTGGGCTCTGCGCGCATCGGCGACGAAGTCAAAACGGATACAATCTCAGCTTCCGCATGATTCTTCTTTCTCTTTGTCTCCAAAACCTTCAGAACGTCAAGCGGTACGCCGCCCTTGACAAAGTATGCCATTGTACCGGCTCTTCCGATCCCTCTTCCGTCAGAGAGAAGCTTCTCGATTGTGATTATTAATTCCTGAGTCATTTTAAAATAAGATAATCCGCCCTCGATGGGTCAAAATCCGACGAATCGAATGGAACGGATATGCTTGCTATTTTAAGATTCGGATTTATCGCAGAAAGCTGTTGGTATACACCCTGATAATAATCTGAATGGAACTCTCCGCATACCATAAATACAAGAGAACCGAGATTGTCTGAGAGCGCCTTGTTTATGGAAAAAGCCATGGTGGCGTCCTTGAAGAGCTGGGAAGAGAAAAGATTATCCTTTGCCATGCCTGCCATCTCCATTCCCGGCATAAGAGAGGAAAAAAAGTCGAAGAACCTCTCTTTGTAATCATCCGGGGTCATAAACGGCCTGACGAAAAAATCCTTCACATCCGATATGGAATTCAGGGAATCACCTCCGTGTTTTGAAACAATTGAAGCGAGGCTGCGCGGCATGTTTGATGCCACAACCGGCATTTTGTTTTCCTTTGCGAACTCCAAAAGATTTCTGTAATCAGAGGCATAGTTGTTCCACGGCCTTGCCGCCGCCAGAAAACTATCCTCAGTTATCTCTCCCGCAAGGTATGAATCAAGGATATTCTGCACGTCGCGCTCAAACATTTCAAGTGAGAGAACAATGCTCCTCTTCTTTGAAATTCTTTTTAGCAGGTCATACTCAAGGTAATGGTCAAAGGGTGAATCGTGTTTCTCTCCGAGAAGTATGACGTCGCATGAGGAGAGCTCGTCGACCAGTAGGGTCAGCGGAATCTCTCTGTACTCTTTTGAACTGAAGACCTTATACTCTGCAAGATCAGGCAAACTCTTCGCGCATGAAGAGAGGAGAAAAATAAAGACCGCCAAAACAAAAATTTTTTTCATTTGCACCTCTTGAATAGATATTACATTGATACGTCTTTGAGTCAATAGCCTGATTAGCCATCTTTTTCCTTGACTTAAAACTCATTTGATATAAAATAATCCGCATGAATAAAGAATACATCCAGGCAGAGTTTGACATAACAGGCATAAAGATAGACGAAGAGAAGCTTGAGATACTTTCATACAGAAACAAAATCTATTTTTCAATGCTTGAAAACAGGGAGACAGGGAAGAGCACCCTGTATGTTTACGGAAGAACTGTTGACGAGATTTTCTCTGCGGCAAAAATCATGCGCGAAAACTTCTTTCTCGACAAATACAGGAAGAAGAAGATCTTCGAGAACAAATACCTTCTGAAATACCTTAAAACCTACAAGCCGTTCAATGTCGGCAGATACAGAATCATTCCTTACTTTCACAAAGACGAAACAATGACCAAAAAAACCGAAATAATACTCAATCCGGGTTTTTCTTTCGGCACAGGGGAGCATCCCACAACAAAGCTTGTTCTTTTGTTTATGTCTGACACAGACCTGACAGGACTTGATGTTTTGGACTGCGGAGTCGGGTCGGGAATACTCTCAATAGCCGCATCAAAGAGCGGCGCAAAAAGAATTGTCGGCTTCGACACTGACGATTCCACGGTTGTCTCTACGGCTGATAATTCCAAGCTCAACAAAACAAAGAATGCAGAATTTCTGCTGGGAACTCTCGATAAAATAAAGGAGAGAGAAAAATTCGACATATTTCTCGTGAATATGCTTTCGCGCGAATTTAAAACTTTCTTACCTGATTTGAGGCGGCATTCAAAAGAGAATAGCTTATGCTTTGTCTCAGGCATACTCCTCTCTGAGGAGAAAGAGATAGAGAGGTACTTCAGATCGATTCAAATGAAAATATCAAAAAAAAAGGTTCTTAGAGAATGGTTAGGATACTCCTTGTTATTCTGATAACAGCATCCGTGACTTTGCATTCTGAAGAAGCAAAATTTCCCCTTGACGAATCCATAGTTACAGGTTCGTTCGGAGAATTCAGGTGGAACCATCTTCACGCAGGGATTGACCTGTCAACCGGCGGTGTTGAAGGAAAGCCGGTCTATGCTCCGATTGACGGCTGGGTTTCATATATAAAGAGGGATTTCACAGGCTATGGAAATACTCTGTTTCTTGAGAATGAAAATAATATCTATGTATTTGCCCACCTTCAGAAGTTTTCCGAAAAATCAAGCATCCTGCTCTCGGAAAATAAATTCAGACAAACAATTTATCCTTCCTCCGGAAAGGTGAAGTTCAAAAAAGGCGAGCTTATTGCATACTCCGGTTCTTCAGGGACATCAAATCCTCATCTTCACTTTGAAGTGCGCTCTAAAATCAACAATCCCATAAATCCCCTGACTCTCTTCAAAATAGAGGACAAGGAACACCCGTTTATCTACGGGGTCTTGTTTGAATGCGCTTCCGATACCACGCTTATAAACGGCAAACATGATAATGTATACATTCAGGCGACAAAAGTAAATGATTCGATATTCAAGATAAAGCCGGTAAATGTCTCCGGTCCTTTCTATGTCTCAGTGAAGGTTATAGACAAAGCCAATTCCCTTACGGCAAAGCTCTTTGTCTATGAGGCATCGCTACAGTCAAACGAAAAGACTCTTCTGACCTTCACCCTTGATTCAATAAGCTTTGAACTGAGCAGGAAGTCGCCTCTCTTCTTCAGGGGGGACGTGGCAGTGAAGAATGCCAATTACCTCTTTGCATTCAAAAAACCATTTGAAAACTTTCTTTACCACTCCGCATCAGGATTATTGTCGCCTGATACTGATACATTGATAACAACCTTTTTTAAAGATTTCAATGGAAACAGTTCCCGGTGCGATATACCCATAGTGATGTCAAAAGAGAATAAAAAGAATTATGATTCTTTTGTAAAAATGAAAAAGGCAAACAATAAAATTGTTCTGCTTATGTCCGGTTCATACGCGAAATACTCTGTATCGGATAAGGTGAAAAAATATTTCACAGAGTATAATGTCGCAGAGAGGTATAAATATTTTGTTTACGAAAGATGGGGGGTCACTGACAACGGATTCTCTGTGGACGGATTGACAGTGGAAGACAATATTGCACACATAGACAATACAATACCAATAAAACTGTCAGATTCCATCACAATCATATCCGGAAATGAATTATCATTTCTTTTCAACAGGGAGAAGAAGACAAAGAACGGAATGGACTACTCAACAGACTTGTTCAGGTTCAAGCTGTGCGACCAATACCTTGTGAGTCCTGTCAAATTGATTCTTACAGGATATAAAGGATTATCCCTCTATACGTATGCCAATGGTGTACAAACATTCCATAAAAGCTTGGATGACATAGATACTGTCAGAATGGATTATCTGAAATCGTTTATAATAGGCAAGGATATAAAGAAGCCCAAGCATTCAAGGATCAGAAAAAAAACCTTTAACGGATATACATTCGTCACATACTCTCTTTACGACGCAGAGTCGGGAATCGACTGGAATTTTGTCGCAGACTCAAATGAATTGTATAATGAACCCAACATATCCACAGGAAAGGTCAAAATAAGAATAGAAAAGAATAAGAGCGCCTGTTTCGTCATTAAAGACAAAGAGGGAAACAGGGATACGCTTTTCTTGAATCAATAAGATATTTCACACCAGCCCCCATAAGCATAATGTTTCAGTTTACACAGATTTATATTTTTTGACTCATTTCTCAGGTATTCTTATATGGAAATAAATATATTAAATAAAAATATGAGATATATTAAAATACCTATTGATAAAATTGATTTTTTGGTTATAATGTTTAAAAAGGAGATAAAAATGGCTGAAAACAAAATTGTAAAAAACTGTCCTGTCTGCGGAGGAGAGATGGTTGTAAAACAACTCCATTGTCCTTCGTGCAAGACTGACATCACTGGAACTTTTTCGACAACCCTCTCAAACCCTTTTGATGAGGATGAGTGGAAGTTCGTAACAGAGTTCTTGGTGTGTGAAGGAAATCTTAAGTGTCTGTCGGAGAGAATCAATCTTTCCTACCCCACCCTTAAAAACAAGCTTCTTAAAATAAAGCAGAAGCTTCCCGGAGGAGACCTTATAATCCGCGAGGAGGTTGATGAGGTTCTTGAACTCATTGACAAGGGCGACCCGGAGGCAAAGGAGATGCTTGAAAAACTAAAAAGGAGGATAAAATGAGAATTTCAAAGTTCGGTCTTCTGCTTGTGATTATAGGAGTCTTTCTGCTCCTATCAACCTACAACATATCAGTATTCGAGTTCTCAAGGGATTGGCCCTGGATACTCGTCATCATTGGACTCTTTGTGCTTTTAAAGAGAGAAAACAGGTGCCACAATCCATTTATAAGCATAAATACGGAAAAGAAAGACAAAGAGAAGGAGAAGAGAGAATCGGAAGAGAGAAAGAATATACTCGAGAAACTTCAAAAAAATGAGATAACTCTTGAAGAGGCTATGAAAAGAATGAACGGGGAGGAATAATGGACACAAAAATAGAGAAAATCCTCCGCTTGGTGCAGGAGGGTAAGATGTCGGCAGAAGAGGCAGATTCTCTCCTCGGCCTGCTTAAAATGAAGGACAAAAACTCTAGGCAGGGATGCAACCTCAGAGTGAGGATAATTAAGGATGACGGAGACGGCGAAAAGAACGTCAATCTTAACCTTCCCATGAGCTTTGTCAAAATGATGGTAAAGGCAACCGGAAAGTTCTCCATCGATTCCATGGGAAAGAATAACAGCGTCAAGGAGTCCCTTTCAAACGTCGGACTTAAGTTTGACGAAAACGGAAAGATAGAGGACGTGGAGTCATTTTTAAAGGGTCTTGACGCCCTGTGCGAGCATTCTCCGATAGACATTGCAAACGTGCAGGTGAGCGACGGAGACGGGGATGTTGACATTAGAATATCAATTGATTGAAGAAGAGATTGAAGATTCAGGCGGAGAGAAGGAAAGACCTCTCTCCGCTCTTTCAAAAGATAAATATTGATTTTTATTTTTCAAGATATATAATATTTATATGAGAATATTGAGGATTTTAAAGCAATTGATAACTCCCGAAACCTAAAAACAGAAGGCGAATTGATAACAAGAATCTCTGACGCATCATACAATACTGTAGGGTACATCCATGAAAAGGTTATAGAAGATGCTTCATCCTCACCCATCGGCTACATAGAGGGAGGGGCAATCCTCGACGAGCATAAAAATACACTGGGATACCTTGTATTCGGCAGAATAGAGGATATGCACCATGACCCTCTTGCCTATATGGAGGGAGATACTCTCTCCGATGCGACGCGCACCCCGATAGCATACATTTACAGCGAGAGGATTGAAGATTCGCTTCACAATACCGTGGGTTACATACACAACAGATGCGATAAGTCATTCATTGCCGTTTTGATTGTCTTCGGCTTTATTTCACTTATATAAAAGGGAGATTCGATGAAAAAAATCCTTTTGTCTGTTATTGTTTCTCTCGCCGCGCTTTTCCTCTTTTCCCAGAACTTTGATAATTATAAAATCTACCTTTGGGACAATGACTACGGTGCCGTATTCGTGAATCCGGACGATGGTCAGACTAACATCGGTTATGAATACAATGTGAAAAAAGCATTGAATAAGATCGGTTTTGCAGACAATGTGAGGCTCTTTGAGGGTGATACAATGGCCCGCCAGTACACAAAACTCTCCCAGTACGGAGCTGTCTTCATAGTCACAGGCCACTATCCTGTTGACTACAGGTCTGCCATGTTCACAACTGCCGAAATAGACACTCTCGCAAAGTATCTCAACTGGGGAGGGTGCGTTTATTTTGAAGGCAACAATGTGATGGAATTTCTAAAACTTAATTTCCCGGTCTTTTATTCGAGGTATTTCAATGACTCTATTGAGGTTGTCGCGCAGAGGTATGCGATAGATTCTCTGATGACTGACCCGACGAGTTCATTCTGCAGATATTACAGGTTCAACTATCCGGAGTCATCCGTCTCCGATTCCGGAGTCGATTTTCTCGTGACAAGGGACGGAACACTGCGGGAACCCAACTATTTCAAAGTGCTTTATTTTGACAATCAGTCGAAGCTCTACAAATCAACTGCAACTGCGTACACTCCTCCGGCGACAAAGGATGGAAAGTATTTCTATTTTCCAGGTAAGACCTTTGTTCAGTCGGTCGACGTGGGCGCATTCTCATACCAGACATACGGAAGAACCGAACGTCCACTCCCCGATTCAATAAAGAGTCAGTATATAAGAATGGCTTACCTTAAAGACGTTCTGAGATTCTTCGGAATGGCGCGCACCCTTATAGTTGTGGATGACGGCACGACAGCCATAAATGCATCCATTGACAATGCAATGACCCGTCTTGCAAATTATGACAGCATAGTTGTCGCCACACAGGGAGCTCCAATTCACGCCAACCTTATGCCGTACACTTCTGTCTTCTGGTACACTGACACAATGAATACGACCCTGACTCTGACAGATACTTTAAATCTCGGCGTCTATCTTGATTACGGAGGAAACCTCTTCCTGGCATCTGATAATTTCGCAGAGCAGTACGGGGCAAACTTTCCATTTCTGACAAAGTATCTCGGAAGCAATTTCGTGGATGACTCCTTTCCGAATGACACAATCTATGCCTCACTGCAGTCATTCTGGTATTACAATGACGTATCGGACACCTTCAGGATTACAAAGCCGACGAGAGGGTATGAGCCTGACGTTATCAGAACAGACAATTCGGACGCTGATACTGCATTCTATGTTCTCGGCTCAAGCAGAAACAAGCTTTGCTGCGGGACAAGGTACTCTTCGATAACGCATAATTCCATTTTTCTGTCATTTCCATTCCTTAGGGCGCCCTACCAGACAAAGGCAGGATATCCGGTTGATTCCATACTGAAAATCGCTTTAAAGGTTTACTTTGACTATGACCTTGATTTTGAGACGCATGATTATACATTCTCATCCGAGTGCGACATAGCATTCTCTGTAAGTGAAAAGAGTATTTTCTTCTATGTGACTCTGAAGAACCCTTCAAATGGAGAGATATCGGTCTTCAGGGATGGCAAGAGAATTGCATATAAACAGACCTCTTCGGATATATCATACTACAAAATAGATGCCGAAAGATTGAGCGGAGAGTATGAAGTCAAGGTGACGGATTCTTTTGGCTCTGAGATTTCGTCAATAAAAACTATCGTGCCGCCGGTTTCGTCAAACTCTTTCTCTGCAGGGATAAACAACAAAACTCTTTATTTGAAAGGAACGCCAAACAAGAATTTTTCCGTAGTCAATCTTGCCGGCAGGGAGGTTCTTAAAGTGACAACGAATGAGTTTGGAGAGTGCAGAGCAGACGTCTCAAAGCTTCCCTCTTCAATCTATTTTGTGAAAGAGGAGAATTCCATTCTGTTTGTCAAGACAGCCAAACTATGATAATAGAAAAGAGAGCAGAAATAATAAAAAAAAAGGCGGAGCTTAACAAAGAAGAGAATGAACTCTTTCTTGAAATGATTGAGAAAGATTCTTTTGACCTGGCGTTTATTGACGAGAGTGTAAAAAATATATACGGGGAACTAAAGAAAATCATTAAATGCGAGGAGTGCGGAGAGTGCTGCAGGGAGATAATAGTGGTTTTCGAAGATGAGGATTTGAACAAGCTTGCCGAAGCAGTCAAAGAGGATAGAAAAACCCTCGAAAAGCGTTTGTTTCAGAAATATGAAAAATTCAACTGCTTCGTTATGAATCAGTCCCCCTGTCCGTTTCAAAAAGAGAATCTCTGCACCGTCTATGATTACAGGGGAACGGAATGCAGGGATTTCCCATATCTTGAAAACAGACTGTTTTCAGAGATATACAGGTATGTCTTTCAGGGATACCCTATGTGCCCTTACCATTTCAGTGTGATAGAATCGCTGAAAGAGGCGCTTCAATTTGAAAACTTAAAGGAAGGAAATTTTGGATCTTAAAAAAGAGAGTCTTTACGCCATACTTGACCTTATAAGCGAACCTGCAATCCTTGTGGATGAGCTCGGAAAAATCATCTTTGAAAACAAATCAGCCAAGACCTTTTGCTCAAATAATGATGAAGGCAGAGAATCCTGTTTTGACGTGGCAGAAAAGATACTTCAGGTTGGAATGAATGAAGGGCAACTGAAAGTAAAACTGCATGACAGAGTTGTTGAAATCCACTTTAAAATAGTCAAGCTTCACGGATTCGCCTTTCTTGTCTTCTCTGACATTGAAAAGAGAATAAAGGAACTGAGCGACAAGCTGATAAAGTCGACAAATGAACTTGAATCAATCAATGAGGAACTGACATCCGCGGAAGAGGAGGCGAAACGCAGAGAGGATGAAATAAGAAGAAAAAACATTGATTTTGTCAGAAGCGAAGAAAAGTACAAAGCCCTAGCAGAGACATCCTCTGATATTATAGTGATAGTGGATGAAAAATACCTGGTCAAATACGTGAACTCTTCAGCATTGAGTTACTTTAAAGGTTCAAGGGAGAATGTAATCGGAAAGAGCATAAAACAGCTCTTTCCTTATGATGACGAAAAACAGAAGACAGCTCTTATAGATATGGTATTTAAAGAGAAAAAGCAGATGAAATTCGATTCTGTGACAGTATTTCCGGACGGAGAGGTGTGGCTGGGGACAAGGCTTGTGCCGCTTTTCGACAGCGAAAAGAAAGTCGAGTCAGTGATGATGATATCCAGGGATATAACAGAGAGAAAGAGGATAGAGCTTGACAACCTTACTGTCAATGAAAGGTTCGGAAAGGTCTTCAAACATAATCCTTTGGGCATTCTGATAAGCAGAGCAGAGGACGGACACATAATCGATGCCAATGATTCATGCGAGGCAATCTTCGGATACCCTCCTGAAGAGCTTCTCGGCAGACCTGCGGGAATTCTTTACGAGAAGCCAGAAGAGAGGGCTTTTTTCGTGGACAGACTTCTAAGAGAGGGTCCGCAGAAAAACTATGAACTGAAGATACGGCGCAAGAACAATGAGATACGTACTGTTTTTCTTTCTGCAGATTACCTTGAGATAAACGAGGAGAGGTGCATACTGTCGATAATTCAGGACGTAACGGAAGAAGTGATAGCGAACAATACGCGGGAAGTCCTCTTTGACATAGCTGACTCGGCATTCAGAGTGAAAGACCTCAGCTCCCTCTATCCTGAGATTCACAAATCCCTGAAAAAGGTGCTCAATGCCAACAATTTCTATGTGGCTGTCTACGAAAAATCGTCAGACACGATCAATTTTCCGTACTATCATGACGAAAAGGACGATTATGCGCCTTCGAAAAAATTCGGCAACGGCCTTACGGAGTATGCGCTGAAGAATAAGAAGCCGGTTCTTCTCTCCGGCGAAGAGATAAAAAAAATGGCTGAGAATGGAATCGTGGAGATAATAGGAACCCTTCCTGTGCAGTGGCTGGGCGTGCCGCTTCTCGGCGAGTCATTCACAGGAGTCCTTGCGGTTCAGCATTATGACGTTAATTACTCGTATACGCAGAACGACAAAAATATTCTTTACTTTGTTTCCAAGCAGATATCGAGGGGGATAGAAAACAAGGTCAAGGAAGAGCTTCTCATTCAGTCGGAGCTGAAGCACAGAATGCTTCTCGATTCTATAAAATCTCCGATTCTATCTCTCAGGGAGGATATGGAGATATTCTACTGCAACCAGTCATACGCGGATTTCGTGGGAAAGAAACTGTCAGACCTTGAAGGAAAGAATCTTTTGGAGATTTTCCCTGATTTTGAAAAGACAAAATCATTTGAGGCATTCAAAAAATGCATGAAAACTGGAGAGACACAGCAGGTGGAGGGAGAGGTTAAGGGAAAAAATGTCATCATCAATGCGAGAATTTACCGCACAAAGTGGGGAATCCTCTCTGTGGCTGAATCGATGGCTAAGAAGAGCTCCTGACAGATGAATGTCTTTCCGCTTGTATTGGTTTTTATTGTTCTTCTGGCGACAGCGGCAAGAACGTACCTTCCCTTCAAAATTGAAATATGGGCCATAATGCTCTTTGCTGCCATCCTTGCAGTTCTTTCGCGCTCCATAGGAATCATGGATGCGGCAAAATCCATATCTTTGGATGTGATGCTCTTTCTTTTTTTCATGTTCATTCTGGGAGAGGTTCTTGAGGAGAGCGGATTTCTTTACGTTCTTGAATACAAAATCTTCAGCGGCGCGAAGAGCAGAGAGAGGATTCTTTTATATGCCATATTCTCAATGGCTCTTCTCTCATACTTTTTTATGAATGACACAATAGCTGTCATAGGAACCCCTCTGATGCTCTTTCTTGCAAAGAGACACTCTATGAATCATAAAATGCTTCTTCTCACCCTTGCGTTTTCCATAACGATAGGGAGCGTAGCAAGTCCGATAGGCAATCCGCAAAATCTCCTCATAGCAGTCAGGTCCGGAATAAATGAACCGTTTTCGGAATTTGCAAAATACCTGCTGATACCTTCGGCAATAAACCTTTTCGCTCTCTTCATCGTCATAAAAATTTTCTACAGAGAGGAATTTGAAAAAACGGATGCGCTCAACCATGAAAAAAGAGAGGTTGGGGACTATGCTATGTACGGATATGCAAAGGTTTCAGTGCTTATTCTTGTCATCGTTCTTATCGCATGGATTCTTTCGAGGTTTCTCTTCCGCGGAACGGATATACCCCTCTATGCTATACCAATACTTCCTGCATTGTACGGTCTCGCGTCGTCAAAGAGAAAGAAAAAGATTATCGGGCGTATAGATTACAAAACCCTGCTCTTTTTTGCGGGTATGTTTGTTTTAATGAAGGCTCTGTACATAAACGGAGAGCCGAAGATCCTCTTTGATGCGGCGCAGAAAGCTGTGAATGTTCCGACGACTCTTGCTCTGAGCATATTTATAAGCCAGATAATATCCAATGTTCCGTTTGTAGCGCTCTTCCTTGACGCAATAAAATCAACGGGCGGTAATGAGATTCTCATGGCTCTTGCCGCAGGGAGCACCATTGCAGGAAATCTATTCATACTCGGAGCGGCAAGCAATGTGATAATAATACAGAGAGCGGAAAGAGAGGGCAAGACCCTCTCTTTCCTTGAATTTTCAAAATGCGGAATTCTTCTTACGGTTGTTAATTTTCTGGTCTATTGGGCATATTTTTCTTTGATATGACCTACTCTCCTGTTCCTCCGAATAAAACTCCGAGCGAACAGTTCACTCTCAAAGGTCTGTCTTCCGGCTGATTGTAAACCGTTGCTCCGTCATCCAGCTGCCACTGCCATCCGAACCCGTATACGACTCCGCCCTTCAAAGAGAGGGCGATGAAATCCTTAAGCTTGTAAAGGAGCATAAGAGATGCCCCGACCTCCATGCCTCCTCTCGTTATCGTGGAGACCCTTCCGGGATTTAAAAGAAGAGAATCAAATGATATATCCGACAGATTGGGCCTCAGCTTCATGTCCTCTCCTCCTCCTCCGAGCCCAAGTATTATTCCTAAATTCAAAACCTTCAAATCAAACATAGGGCCGAATTCAAACATTCCTGAGCCGTATGAATAATCTATCTTGAGGTCCTGCGTCGCATAAGTTCTTGAAGCTCCGAATCCGCTGCCACCCATCGCAAAATTCTTTGTTATAAAGATTCCTCCTCCCCCGGCTCCGTAGAGAATACCGTCAAGCTCTATTCCAACCTGAGAGAGAGATGAATTGATATTGTCATTCTTCTGATAGGTTCCTCCTATAAGCAATCCTCCGTAACCGCCTGATTCAGGGAAGGCAATGATAAAAGCAAACAAAATGAAAACAATCGAGATGAATGATTTTTTCATATTCTCTCCTTGTCGTTTGTGTTAATATTGCCACCCTTGCTGAAGCGTATCTCAAGAAGACCGCTTATGATTGTAAATGAACCTACCGCGATAAAGAATATGGGCATAAACTGAAACGGGGCGTCAACCATTTTCATTATTCCGAAGAGAGTGAATAAAGTGCCGAAAAAGTAGCCGGAGGTTGATTTTACGCCTCCGAAATTTTTTATTAAATTTGCCGCGATGAGAATCGCTCCGGTTGCAATGAGCCAAGACCCGTTAGGAACAAAACTTCCGGGAAGAAGCCAGAGCACTCCCGTCATAATGAAGAAGGCCGCCCATGCAAGCGAATCTATGAGATTTCCGAAAGATTTCTTTTGATTGTTCATATACGCTCCTTTTTTACGATTATATTTCATAATACGTAATAATCAATAGAATAATTACAAAAAAACGTTTGATTGCTTACTCATCTGCAGTCCTTCATCTTTGCCCTTCAGAATAAAAATAAACACAAATCAAACACAAATCAAACACAAATACAACTGGCTGTTGGCGGGTTTAGCGCCGTCTCACACAGCATGCATCCGCGTCTTTGACTGCGGTGTCCTTGATTCAGCGTTGGGACAGTACTTCGTGCTGTCCCCATACACCTCCGTCGGGACGCTTCGCCTGCCGTCCTCGCCGGCTTATAGCTTTCACTTTCAATAAGTATTGAATTCTGTTGTGGGGACAGTACTTCGTGCTGTCCCCAACCTTTGGTTTATGACAAATGGAGCCGGGGACTCCATAATAGAGGGAGCGGGTTGACCAAAAGTTTTAGAAGATTGTTGTAAAGACAAGTCACTTAATCATATGTGATACCAGGATGTGATTAATAACTTCTCTTTACAGATACTCATGAGAAACCTGGCATTAGCGCTATGCAGTACCGATGTTTCATATGATTATTGGGGACAGCACGAAGTACTGTCCCCACAGAAGTATTGATGCACGTAAGCTCTAAGTGCATATAATATTGGGGACAGCACAAAGTACTGTCCCCACCAAGTACATCATGTGGGCCGGCTGTAGTTGTTGGAATGCTGTTTTCAGCACTCCAACTCTAACCCATCATGATATGCTGCCGATGATGATGTCCGAATGAACGCTACGCTTCCTGCCGCCACATACATTTGTATTTGGTTTGATCCTGCAGGGCGGAGACAGAGGTAATCAGCACACCGTAAGACCGGGGGGGTTGACTATGTTTTATAAATCATTATAAATGTATTCATGAAAAATAAAAGGAACCTGCTCTACATATACGGCTTGATTCCGGCAGTAATATGGGGAGTTTCATTCATCGCCACAAAGCAGGCAGTCTCTGAGGTTCCACCATCCACTCTCGGCTTCATAAGGTTCATAATCGCCTATGCTGTACTTGAAATCGTTACGCTTATTAAGAGAGAATCCTTTCAAACAAAGATTCCTTCAAGGGAGAGGTGGGTGCTCTTTCTTATGGGCTTCTTCGGAGTGACCCTCTACTTTGTGGGAGAGAATTACGGACTTCAGCACACATCCTCATCAAACGGTTCTCTTATCGTCTCTACAATACCGATATTCACCCTTATAGCAGAGAGGATTGTCTACAGAAGAAGGCCATCCCTTATCACAACCATCGGACTTATCATGAGTTTTGTGGGGATTTATTTCTTAATCTTCGGATTCTCCTTTATCAAAGATGTAAACGTGCGAGGGGACCTTGTAATGTTTGTGCCGGTCTTTTCATGGGTTGTATTTACTTACATATCAAAAAAGAAGCAGACATCTCTTTCGACTCTGATTGTGACAAAGGAGATGACATTCTACGGCGCAGTCTCATTCTTTCCATTCATGTTCTTTGAGCTGAAGTCCGGACTATGCTTCTTCCGCCTCTCGGTTCTCACGTGGATTTCCATAATCTACCTTGCTGTGATTTGCTCATCCTTTGCATATGTGCTATGGAACAAGGGTCTTAAGGAGTATGACGAAAAGAAGGTCAACTCTTTCATATATACAATACCTGTCTTTACAATCATTGCGGAGCTGATAATATCCCGCTCCCTTCCAAAGCTTTCAATGGTTCTCTCTTCGATTCTCATAATAGCCGGCCTATTCATAACTCACAGAGAAGCCAAGTGACAAAAACGTAGGTTTTTTACATTTTTGTAATGATTCTTGCTCTCTTTTATTTTGTAAGTTGCGCAATTAAGGGAATTTCTTGTTTGGCATGCGCGTTGCTTTGGTAATGGTCAACCAAACAAGGAGGCACGATGAAAAAAATATTGACGGTTCTTTTAACAGCGGCTCTTATACTTTCTAGCGTCTTTGTGCTGGCTGAAGAGAATAAAGAGCTGAACAAAGAGAATTCAGAAGAGCTCAATCAGGAAAAAGAAGAGAATAAAGGAACAACTGAAAACAAGGAACAGAACAAAAACCTTGAGCAGAACAGAATCAAAAATCAGGAGAAAAACTTTGTCGACGAAGACGGAGACGGAATATGCGACAATGCCAAGGACGGCGACGGAGAGAAGAACATGTATCAGCACAGAAACCAGAACCAGACGAGGAATCAGAATAACAATGACAACAGCACAAACGGCAAGACCCAGAGAAAGGGCGATGACAACAAGCCAGGCAAAAAATAGTCCTCACACTCCCTTTTTTAATATAACTCAAGCCTTGAGGGGACAATGGTCCCCTCTCGGTCTTTTTCTGACCATTGTTTTTTCAGTTTCGCTCTCTGCGAACTCTTCACCGTCGGACGCCACATCTTTTATCGGTTACAGGGATGAAAACAGAGACGGGGTCAATGATATTTACTGCGACAAAAACGGAGACGGAATCAATGATGTTGACGGAAAAGAGATATTTCTGAAGGTGAAATACGAAGACAATGACAATGACAACAGAAATGACCTCTTTATAGACGAGGACGGAGACGGAGTCAATGACGTTTATTTGATGTCAAACAGTATGCCTGTAATAGACAATGACAATGACAAAATTAACGATATAACCGGAATAAAATACAAGAAGGGATTCTACAGCGGGTCGCTCTTCGGTCTTGCCATTGAAGAGAAGGGGCTCTGGCTTGAAGATTTTAGGGATGATGACAGCGATTTCTGCGACGATGAAGTCAAAGCCGAAATTATTAAAGACAAAAACGACGTCTTTAAGGATGAGGACGGAGACGGAATAAGCGATGACAGGGAGAGCGTAATGAATAAGAGACGTTACCGCTCCATATTCAAAAGAGTGATCAAAAAGGGGAAGAACAAGTGAGAAAAACAGAGATTGCATTTTTCATAATGGTTTTGTTTTTATGCGCGCAAAGCTCAAATCTTGACTTTTCGCTGACCGACAATATCTACAACACTGCGACAAAGGAGTATGACATTGAGTTCAACGGAGAATACAGCGCAAAGGTTAACAGAGAAAAATTTGACGCATTCTTAAACATAGGACTTTACACTCCGCTTATCAACAATTACATGCTCAGTCTCCCTTCGGACTTTACGCTCCAGTTTGTTCCGGCAGACAATGACAGGCGGACCATTATGACGGGCGTCTATTCGTTTGAAAGGTTCTTTGTTTTTCAGGAATTCCGGGAAAACAATATGATAGCTCCAGGATTATTCATAGATCACAAAGAGTATGCGAATGAGTTTCTGACAGTGAAGAATTCATTGGAAGGCAGGGGCGAGAGATTTATTATTCTCGACAGACTCTCCAGCTTTAAAACTGAGGGTTCAACAAAGTGGATGGTCGGTCTTCCGGTCGGGGTCTCTCTGCACATGTTTCTCTCCGCAGGATGCAAAATAAATCAGGATAATTCAAAAAATATCAGGTGGAGTTTTTCGCCCCTTGCTGCAGTGAATCTCTTCTCCTCAATCGGATTGTCCGCATCATACGCGTACTCGAAAACATACGGCGACACCCTTGAATACTACATTGATGATTCATTTGTCGATGAATATTATTTTTCTGAATCAAAAGTCATCTTAAAGGCGACTGTTCTTCTGGGAGAGAATGCCAGAACCGTAATTGAATCCTCCTATTCGATGCTTGATTATCTTCCTCTCTATCACACTTCCGAAGCCGACTCTTTGCTGACCGGAACGGTGGAGACGAGAGATGACGGAATTCTTGCTATTAAAGCAGATTTGAAGCTTAAGAATGGAGATCGGAATTATTATTTCCGCTTCCAACACACAAAAAGGAATTCAACAAATGCGCTATACTCTTACAGCGGCAATTCTTTTACTTTCGGCATTGAATTTTAACTGTTTTCTTAACGGCGGAAAATACGAGTATGTGCGTTTTACTGCGCACAATGAAGAATTTTACCTTGAAAACGAAACAAAAAACTATTCGGATGATTCTGGATATTATGTAATGCATGCTGAGGATTCTGCGGGAATGTGGAGCGCGGACATTATTCTTCCTCAGGATGATTATTTCGGAGTGATATACATTCCCTATGACAATTTCACGGAGATAAGGATAACCGATAAGTCGTCAGAAAAGATTTTTGCGGCCGATGCGGCTAGGGGAAAGGGGGAGTTTACTGTTGAATCGCGTCCGGATTCAGCTTTTCACGA
Source organism: bacterium (assembly GCA_028698175.1). GTDB lineage: Bacteria > Hydrothermota > 32-111 > 32-111 > 32-111 > UBA2202. The sequence continues at coordinate 31,930 of JAQVDU010000008.1, forward strand.
ACTTTCAGGTTCGTTTTCCGGAGAACTGGTCAACATTCTTGATGATTCAGACACCCTTTACGTTTCCGGCGGATACTTCATATTTGTCTTTTGATTTCACTGTACGGGAAACTTAATCGTGAAAATGCTTCCCTTGTTGAGGATGGAAGAGACCTCTATTTTTCCGTTGTATTTCTGCACAAGCTTCAAAACAGAGAAGAGCCCTATGCCTGTACCTACAGGCCTGTCGTCCTTTGAAGTGGGCGTAGTTGTTTTTGTGGTGAAGTACATCTCGAAGAGGCGCTCTTTGACTCTCTCTGACATTCCGCAGCCAGTATCCTCTACGGACAATACGATGTTTCTGTTAAAATACTGGGTTCTGATGATGAGGCGCTTCACTGAAGAATCGATCATTGAGTCTACTGCATTGTCTATCAAATTGAGAAGCATCATTTTGAAATCATTATAATTTCCCGAAACATAAGGCAGGTTTTTTTCAAGGTCTGTCTCAAGGTCGATTTTGTTTTTTGAAATAAGCTGTCTTAAAAAATCAATTTCATTTATTACAAGAGAATTCAGACTTATCTCGGAGTTTTCAGAGTCCTCGGATGCACGGTTCTTCACAAGTATTGACTTAAGCTGCTCTATGACAAAATTGAGATTCTTCATCACTATGTCAAGCTTGAACTCGGTCATCAGTTCCGGCTTTTTCGAAAGCATAATTTGAAGATATCCTTTGACGTTTGTCAGGGGATTGTTTATGTTGTGCACTATTGATTCGCTGAGCCGCTCCATTGTGAGCATTCTGTTAAACCTTAAAAGTTCTATCTCCTTCTTCTTTCTCTCTTCAAGCATAACAAGATTCGCCACCGCGTTTATATAGAATATAAAGAATATGGCGATT
>JAQVDU010000093.1 GCA_028698175.1 bacterium
GCCGGCTCGTTTTTTCTTCTCTCATTCTATCCTCTCCTTCTCTTCTTCTCGGGATTCTCTTTAAACCCTATGCTCTTCGTATATCTCGCATTCGGCGTCTATTAAGTGAGCATGGCGGGCGTGAGCGCTCTTTGGGACCTGTCTGCGATTTTTTTTGCGGGAGAGAGAGACTCAAAAAGTTATCAGGTTGTTCATATATTTCTGACGGGAATAAGGGGAATAATAATGCCGACTGCAGGATTCTTTCTGATGAGGGTTTCCGGTGTCATCCCGGTTTTCTTCGTTTCCTTTATTCTTTATATTATTGCTTCTCTCTCTATGCTTTTGCTCTATTTCTCTTATAGGAAGAGAAGAGCATCGCTCCCCCTGCAATAATGAGAATCAGGGAGGTTATCTGGGAGAGAGAGAATACTTTCAGTATCATCGCCTCTCTTGAATAGTGTCTGAGATAGTCGAGTAAAAACCTTTCCAAACCGTAGAAGACGAAGAATGAGTAGAATATCTCTCCCTTGAATTTTCTTTTATTGTACATCAGAAGAAGGATCGCAAAAATAACAAGGCAGGAGAATGATTCAATAAGCTGTGTAGGTATCACAGGCAGGGATGTGGTTGCATTGTGGGGAATCATGCCCTGGCTCATCTGTTCAAAGTATGCCGGAGAGTCTTTGGGAAAGGATACGCCGCAGGAGTGAGAGACCTTTCCGTAGCAGCATCCGTTGAGAAAACAGCCTATCCTTCCTATGAATATACCGAGAGCAAAAGCCGGAACCGTGATGTCTCCAACCTGCTCAATGTCAAGGTGATTTCTTTTCAGATAGATTATTCCTGCCGAGAATCCTCCTATCAGTCCTCCGTAGAATACCATTCCTCCCTCCCAAATTTTTATTACGGATGGGATATCATGGGAATAGTAGCGGAAATTCTCTATTACAAACCACACTCTTGCGCCTAGCACCCCGCCAATTATTATCCATATAGCCATGTCAAAGAGCCGGTCTTTGTCTATCTTCTCTCTCTTTGACATGAAGTACAGAACTACAAGGCCGCCGAGGAAAGCCAATGCCTGCATCACTCCGTAGCTTGTCAGCACGAAGCCGTTTATGTGGAGAATCTCGCGGAACATTAAGCGACAGTCCTTTCTATATCTTTTATCGTCTTGGGTATGTCATAGGAGAGGTTTTTGCATCCGCTCTTTGTGACAAGTATGTCATCCTCTATTCTCAGCCCGATTGACTCCTCTTTGATGTATATTCCCGGTTCTATGGTTAAAACCATGTTCTCTTTAAGCTCAGGAAGAGTTCTCGGATATGTGTTCACGTCGTGCGTGTCGAGCCCCAGCATATGGCCTATTGAATGGGCATAGTGCTTTTTGACGTCGCTCTCCTCTTTTATGTATTTCATCTTTATCAGAGCTTTTGCAATAAGAGAGCATGCTTTGTCATTTACATCCTTGAAGCATGCGCCAGGTTTTATCATGTCAATCACTTTAAGCTGAATGTCAAGGAGTGCGTTATATAATGACTCCTGCTTTTTGGTGAATTTTTTGGACGCGGGAAAGACCCTTGTGATATCAGCTGAATAGTTCATGTACTCGGCTCCGACGTCAGTAAGCACGAGAGAATCTTTTTCAATTTTGCAGTTATTCTCAGAATAGTGGAGAGTGGCCGCATTGACTCCGGATGCTATGATTGATGGGAATGCCGGTACTTTTACATTGTTTTTTAGAAACATGTATTCAAGGTCTGCCTGAACTTCATATTCGTACATGCCGGGCTTAACTCTTTTCATAGCATTTATGATTCCGTCGCGCGTTATCTCAATAGCTCTTCTTATCGCCTTTATCTCCTGTTCGTCCTTTATCATTCTTATAGGATATATAACCTTTGAACCCTGCTGTACGGAAGTTATCTGAGGATAGTGCTCCCTGATGCGAATGAGCCGGTAATGCTGGTAGTCGAGAAAGCTTGAAACCTGTCTGTTTGAAAAGTCAAAGTAGAGGAGCATCCTGTCGTTCACATAAATTCCCATGTGCTGGTAAAGCTCTTTAATGGAATGCACCTCCTCTATGCCTGTCTCTATTTTGACTTCGTCAAAGGATTTTCTTTTTCCGAGCCACAGCTCAAGGTAAGGACTGTTCTCCTCAACGAAGAGAATCTCCTTTGTTTCATTCTGTTTTTTCACGAGGAGAAGAGCGGAGTTCTCGGCTGAAAATCCTGTGAGATAGTAGAAGGAGGAATCCTGTCGGAATATATAGTTGTTGTCAGTGTTTTTCTCTTTGGGAAAAGCGCTTTCAATAAAGAGTATGGAATTGACATCCATCTCTTTTAAAACCTTCTTCCTTCTGTTTTTCAGTGAGGAAACGGGGAACATCTTACACTCCTATTTGAATTTTAATATTTTCAGACCCAAATTATCAATTATATTATACACCTCATCAAACTTAAAAGCAACATCGCCGCTTTTGTGCGAATCTGAGCCGGTTGCGACAAATTCTCCGCCCACATCTCTGTACAGACGAAGAATCTCTGTTGAGGGGAACTGCTCCCTGCAAGAATGCCTGAGACCGCTTGTGTTTACCTCGATAACCTTTCCCCCGTCAACCACTTTCTTTAAAATCTCTCTGTACTCCTTCTCATGCTTCTGTGATGTCTTATGATGGTCTGTGAATTTGGAATATTTCTTGTAATAGTCAATGTGGCCTAGTATATCATACTCTTGAAATGACACTATTCTCTTGAGGGAATCGAAATAGGGGGAGTAGTCAACCTCATCGGATGTCCGCGCCTCTCTCTCCGTTCTCTCTATCCAGTCGGAGATGACAATTCCTTCGACAAAATGGGCTGACATTATCCTGTAACGGAATGAATGTTTTTTAAATGCATTCCTGACCTTTTCAGAGTATGCATTTTCAAGTGATGCCTCAATGCCCAAAAGAAGCTCTATCTTTCCCTCGTACTTCTTTGACAACCGTTCAAATTCCTTCTTCTGCATACAGCCGTTGTAATACTCGTTTCCCGGGTCATTTTCATTGAAGTCAAGGTGGTCTGAGAATCCGAAGACCTTGACGTTTTTTTCTATCGCTTCAATTACCGTCTCTTCCATGCTTCTATTTGAGTCATAGGAAAAACGGGTGTGATTGTGCAAATCGATATGCATAAGAGCAATTATAAGATTCAAATGTCTTGAGTCAAGGGTGAGAAGTAAAACAGGTTCAGTATAATAAAACAAAATCGAAAGAATAAAAATTCTTTACGTTAAAAATTAAACATTTTGAACAATCATAACAGGTTGACACGAATTGCTCTTACAAAAGGTTGAAACTGTTGCGGATGCAAAGTGTATTTTGAAGAACTGCAAATAATCTCACAAATATCTTGACAAACATAACAAAACGTTATATTATTTTCGAACAATCAAAAAAGGAGGAATAATGGTTGAAAGGAAAAGGGTAATGTCAATCAAACAAGTGATTTCTTCTCTCTCTCTCTCTCTCTCTCTCTACAAAATCAGCGTTTTAGAGTGATTCCATTGAACCGGATAATATTAATAATTTTACTGATTGCAGGCTTGCCTGCATACTCAGAGCTAATGATCCCATTGGATTCATTGGATTTGACATTGCTTCAGAAGAATCTGACTGGTGATAATGCAAGTTTTGCAGAGGATGTCAAAGTGATAGACGGAATAGCTTATGTTGCAGACGGTACAACTGGCATAAAAGCTTATAATGTAACAGACATAAGCAACACATATTATGTAGATGGGATAGATCCGTTCGGTTCAAGCTATAATACTTGCATAACAGGAATTGAATTAAGAGATATTTTAACATGGGGGAATACCACAAGACTTTTCATAGGTTCCGAAAATGAGGGTTTGAGTGAAATAGACGCAACGGACCCATCAAATTTAGTAGAAGTAGGTAAATACAATCAGGCAACCGAAGATATAAAATTCGTGAGAGATATATTTATCCATGACAATGGAGAAGCATCAAGCGATAAATATTTGTATTTGGCATCTGATGCCGGATTGATTTTATACTCTTGTCCTTCGTATGTTGAAGCAGGTGTAAAGAGTCTTCAGAATAAAAGGCTGGTAAGCGCAATCGGAAGACTCAACGGCGTCTATGCGACTGCTGACTATGCCTTTGGAGCAAGATCTGACGGATATTTAACGATAATAAATGTTCAAGACAAGAGCAATCCGTTTATAGTGTCCAATCTTCAACTGCCTAATGCCCAGGTTCTGTGGGATGTATACGTGCAGGGAGATGTGGCTTACCTGATGGATCAGGGAAGCCATTTTTACATAGTTGATGTAAGTAATAAGAGCAATCCCAAACTTCTTAATGCATATACATTTGCAGATGAGCCAACTAAGAGCGGAAGTGAAGGACGCATTGTGGTCATTGGTGATTATGCAATTATGGGCAATCAATATCCGAGTGACGGAAGGATATTGCGGGCTTTCGACATATCATCTTCTACGGAGATAATAGAGACAGGCTACTATCAACTTAGCGATGGTTCAGGTATAATAGGAATAGATATCATTAATAATGTTGTCTATTCTGCAAATACCAAGAATGGCCTGCAAATATACGAATTCAATCCCGACGGCTTCAAATTCAATATAACAGCGACAAAATCAGTTGATTATGAAGTTGAAGACCAAATAGACGTATATGTCAGCAGGTATTACAGCGGAGTACCCTTTACTTATGCTAGTGTTTACTTGGAGGATTATTACGGGAACAGGATTTCTGAACCATTCAATCCAGATGAATTTGGAAACGTATCATTCAACATCACCAAAACCGATACTCTTCCGACAAGAGTAGTGGCTGTGAATACGTCAGTTACAACACAGATAGAAAAACGAGACGTGTTTGCTAATTATAAGAAGTTTGCGAGCGTGACAATCAATAAGAACGAACTTCCTGCAATAAAGGATGAAAACGCTCTTGTTTCAGCGTATGAATATTCGATATACCCACCGAATGAGGAGTTGAATACACCGAGAGTTCCTTCAGTAGGAGCTGTTGTGACTACGACGTTTACCGACAAGGACGGAAACATCCTTGGAGGGGCTACAGACATCGACGGACTCTTAGAGATAAACGGCATATACCAGAGAGGGACGGGTGATGTCAGAGTTACGGTTGACAAGGTGGGATGCTTGGCGTACACTTTGACTGTGAAGCCGTATATGTGGTCAAATTCAGCTGAAGCCTTCGGAACGAACAATCAGGAAAAGATAATGAGGAAGGAAAACAGTGACTCAATGTTTATGGTATATACAACAGGCGACAGCGTGGTTTACGGAGTGAGTCCCGATTTTGGAGCTACATGGAGCTCATTGACAGTGCTGGGTAAGGGAAACAATCCGTCAATAGTAAGAACACCGACAGGAAAGCTTGTTGTATGGAAAGAGAGTTACAATACTCTGGCTTATGCAATTCAACACAGCCCATGGACACCTATAGATACTGTAAACCCGACTGACCTATGGCCTACAGAACCGGTTTTGGGTTACAATTACACTACAAACAAGACATATATGGGTTATATAGGCAACAGGTATATCAATGTTGACAGAGGCGACTTTGTTCTTGGAAGCATGACCGGACTTGATGAGAACACAATGTTGTTCGATACTGTGGTTTCGTACTATGGAGATAGAGATTATGTTCCTATGAAATCGCCTGTATTTTCATTGTATAGTCAATCAACAGGAATAGTTTCATATCTGATAGGATTCATAGATACATCGGATAATTATGTTGGGAAATTATTCAATAGAGATTATCCTCAGTGGGAACCTATTAGTGGAATCAGCAATGCCAACCAGACCTGCAATGCACCTACAACAGATTATTATGGAGATGCAACATCATTTGTATATGAGGCAGTAAATACAGACGAAACAAAAGACATATACAGAAGAAAATTGAACAAAGGAATAATTGATGCAAATGCAGTAAAGGTGAATGTAACAACAGGAAAGAATGAGTATCCCAAAGCAAGCAATGGTATATTCGTAAACTATATCAATAACAGCAACAAACTCATAACAAACTACAGCGGAAATGATATAAGTGTATATACAGGAGCAGACTCAATACATACGACTGAATTTGAGACAAAACCTTTATTGATGACAAAGGTAAGAGGCTATCATATATGGAGTGAAGGAAGCAATGGGAACTATAGGATAAAATGGATGACAAGGGACTATTATCCGGGTATATTTACATTTATCGAATCGGAACCGGAGGACACAGTAGAAAAGGTAACAACATCTCCTCTTTATGAATACATAGCAGTTAAAGAACCTGTTGAACAACTTAATACAACAATAAACGGACTCAATCCTGAGATGAATTATACGATTAAGGTAATCACATCAGAGGGAAGCCCCGTAAAACCGCAGATAATCCAGATAGACAAAGAGGTGTATGCAGTAGTAACAGGACATGCCAACAGACCTGATACAACCGAGATAACACTACCAAAGGAGACATATCAGGATTATAGCGTAGTGGTGAGCATAGACAGAAAGAGGGGCAACCCAAACAGAGATGCAGAGGTATTGGTGTATCAGTATGAAACGGATGGAGAGGAAGTGGTAGCAGTTTCAAACAAGATACAGACATTTGCACCTGTAAATACAACAGAAACCTCAACAAATCTCTTCACATCAAAAGATAATGCATACATTAATTATACATCAGAGAGAGCGGGTGAAGTTGAAATAGAGGTATACAATGTAACGGGAAGCAAAGTAACTTCAATGAAGGCCAATGTTAAAGAAGGAACAAACAACATAGGCTTAAAGAATCTCAACAAATCAGGAATCTTCTTTGTGAAGATAAACAGCGACGGAATAACAGAGACGAAGAGGATAAACATAATAAAGTAACAAAACTAATGAATAGGACAGGGTAGATAAGATTTATCTACCCTGTTTTTATTATAGAGGAATTATATGAAAATTATGGTGTTAGCATTATTTATATTACTTATGAATCCATTGTTGTATTGTGAAAATTATTTACAAATCAAATATTTAGATAGAGGTCTTTATGGTTACAACGATATTATGGGTCCATTTATTACTGATTATAATAAAAATATTAAAGATGAGTTAGTTATAAGACAATACAACACAATAAACTTTTACGAATATGATGAAGACAGCAATTTTATATTGATAAAGGAATTTCAATTAGACAGTGTTGATTTGCTATGGACAGCAGGAATAGGAGATATGGATGGAGATGGATTATTAGAAATGTTATTAAGGAATCCAGAAGTGAATACGATATTTGTTTATGAACAGAGCGACAGTATATCATTTTTTAATACATTAACATGGACATCAGACACAACATATAAATCGTTGAGGTATTTGGGAATAACCAACAAACTGAAAGGAGACGGGGTAGATAGAATATACGGTGGAGGGATACCGGAGGTAACAACACCGACAAATGGATATGGCTGGTATTATTTTACCTGCACTGGCGAAAATCAGTATGAAATATTAAATACATTTGAGGAGAGTACAAGAGTAATAAGTGCGATGGATATAGGAGACATAGATTTAGATTCATTGAATGAAGTGGTGGTGAAAAGTGCGGATAAGAGACAGATAT
>JAQVDU010000009.1 GCA_028698175.1 bacterium
GGGAAGCACAAACACTCTGATTTCAGACGTAACCCGGTCCCCATTCCTGCCTTATGCTGAGCAACCCGACACGATAAGGGCAAAAGTGACCAGTCCGAACGGACTCAAGCTGGTGAAGCTTATTACAAGCGCCTATGATTCAACCGACATCGACACTTACAACATGGTAGCATACTCGGGAGATTCTCTGTATCAGTTTGTACTGCCCGGCAGAGGAAATGACTGCAGATTCGAATACTATGTCGAAGCAGTAGACAGCAGTGACAACATAACCAAATCATCCGCTGGAAAGTTCTTCTGGGGCTATACGTCGATTCCGAGATACAAGGAGAACACAGCTGACGGTTACGCAAGGTGGATAGGTTATAACGTCAGAGCTACAGGAATTGTTACTGTCGGAACAGGAGCGTTCAATGCAACTCAGAACATAATCAATTTCCAGCAGAATTACATTCTCGGAGCTGTCTGGAAGAATGACTCCATCAAGACAGACGGAAGCGAGACGGTAATAGCCGGAGATTCTATAGAGGTTCAGGGAACAATAATATTCTCAACCGGACAGACAAGGATAGGAAATCCTTATTCTGCTCTCACAAAATACACTTCAGGCCATGCCATAGATACAATCCTTTTAAACGCAGACCACCTTATGGATACTGTCGGAGATACATATGAGGGGCTTCTGGTGCAGATAAACGCAAAGGCGAGAAAATCGGCAGTATGGCCTCTTGCCGACTCCAGTGAGCTTGTTGTCATGTATGACACTGTCCTTCCCGCAAAGGGTTCAAAAATTGATACATTCCTTATTTGGATAGACCCTGACACTGACATTGACGGAAGCGTTGAACCCTTATGGCCGAAAAAAGTTATCGGTGTTGTGACTCAGTATGACGTCACCGCTCCTTACTGGTCAATGTACGAGATATATCCGAGGGCTTTCGCGGATTTGAATACAAACCTCGCAATTCAGGATTTTTATCTTTCAGCCGGTTTTTCTGAAGGGTTTGTGTCATTAAAATGGAATCTCGAAGGCATCAAAGAGGTCTCATCATTCAGGATAGAGAGAAAGTATGAAGGTGAGGAGTACTTTAAGATTCTCTCCACGGTGAGTTCAAACACTTTCGCTTATACTGACAAAACTTATGATTTAAGAAGAAACGCTGAGTACAAGGTTGTCTGCATAACCAAAACCGGAAACTCCCTTGAATTCAACTCAATCAAAGTGACAGGTTCCATGTTCATCAGGTCATTCTCCCTCTCTGCAGATAGGAGCACAATCAAAAATTACGGCTGGATAAACCTTTCATCTCCGTCTGAAAGAGAGATTGACTTGAAGCTCTACAACCTTGAAGGAAGGGTGGTAAAGACCATTTACAAAGGCAAGGTTTCATACGGAAAGACAAGCATCTACCTTGATGCAAAAGATTTATCCTCAGGAATCTACATAGCAAAGGATGCTTCCGGTTCCATCGAAAGCGTTCTAAGACTCAATGTAATAAAGTAGGATTAGATAAAAAAAAGGGCTCCTCATGGAGCCCTTTTTTTTTATCTGTGATTTATACAATGTCGTTTACAAATTCATTTTTGTCGAAAATTGATAAGTCATCGATCGACTCTCCCGTGCCAACGTACGAAATCGGCAGCTTGAGTTCGTCTGAGACCGTTATTACGGACCCGCCTTTTGCAGTGCCGTCCATTTTGGAGAGAAAGATTGCGTTTACCTTTGCCGCTGATTTGAACTGTTTTGCCTGACAAAGAGCGTTCTTCCCCGTATTCGCATCCATAACGAGAATAGAGAACATGTTGAGAGACGAGTACTTGGAATTCAGTACAGAGACTATTTTCTCTATCTCCTTCATCAATCCTTCGTTTGTGTGCATTCTGCCTGCAGTATCTATTATGATTACGTCGCAGTTTTGGCCAAGCCCCTCTCTCACTGTCTCAAACGCCACAGCGGCGGGGTCCTTCGAATCTCTTGATGAATATATCAGGGAGTTTGTTCTTTGAGCCCACACCTTCAGCTGTTCGTCCGCGGCAGCCCTGAAAGTGTCGCAGGCTCCCATCATCACTCTCTTGTTTTTTTTCTCATACATTGAGGCGAGCTTGCCTATAGTCGTCGTCTTACCGGCGCCGTTGATACCGCTTACGAGAATAACAAGTGGCTTTACATCATCGTTTGGAAAGACAGGAGAGGGAAGCAGATTCATTATTATCTCCCTCAGGAGTTCGAGAAGATTCTCTTTTCCTATCACAATTCCCTCTTTTGCCTTCTTCTTCAGTTCGCTTATTATTTTGCCTGAGGTCTCCATTCCTATATCGGCAAGTATAAGCTGCTCCTCAATGAAATCGAAATCCTCTGCTTTTCCTCCTTTAAAAGCGCTCTCCAGCACAAGGCCGAGAGGTAGCTTTGCTTTCTTAAAGAGGCTCTTTAACCGGTTGAGTAACATCTTCCAGGAATTTCTGGGATATTGTCTGCAGGTTAAGAGAGAATATGCTTGTCACTCCGCTCTCTTCCATTGTCACTCCGAAGAGATAGTCGCAGAACTCCATCGTGCGCTTGTTGTGCGTTATAAGTACGAACTGCGTCTTGTCCCTGAATTTTTTCAGAAGATTGATGAAATTCTCGACGTTGGCATCGTCCAGAGGAGCGTCGATTTCATCCATTATGCACACAGGAGTAGGTTTTATCATATACATTGAGAATAAAATCAGTATGATCATCATAGCCCTCTCGCCGTCTGAAAGCTGGGCTAAACGACCTATCTTTTTTTCACCCGGCTCAAATTTTATCTGGATATCGCTTTCAAGCGGGTCGGTTTCATCGACAAGACTTATGTCCGCGTTTCCGTTCCTGAATATTTCGTAAAAGAGCTCTTTGAAGGTTGTTTTTATAGTGTCAAAATACTGAACAAATATCGTCTTCGCTTTGGCATCTATGGTTTTTATCGTCTTTTCGAGGTTGTCTTTTGATTGAACTATGTCATCCTTCTGTTTGACCATCTGTTCGAGACGCTCGGCTACTTCTGTGTACTCCTGAAAGGCCAGTTGATTTATAGGACCCATCGATGAAAGCTTCTCTGACATGTATTTAAGCTCTTCTTCGGCATTATCCGCGTATTTTGCGATTATTTCATTGTCTATCTCTACTGTCTCGTCTATGTGTTCTTTGTTAAAATCCCTCTCCGTCATATGCTTCTCTCTCTGGAGCAGAAGTTCTTCCCTGGCTGTCTTGACTGTCTCCAGAATTGAACGGAGCTCATCCTCTTTTTCTTCAAATGACCTCACCGAATTGTCAATATTTTCTATTTTGTCATTCAATGACTTGAGCTGTTCATCGATTTTTAGAAGGACTGACTGGGTCTTGCCCTTTTCCTCTTCTCTTTGGTCGATTGATTTTTTCATTGATGAGATTTGGGATGACGATTCATCGACAAACCTGTCGAGGCTCAAAACGTCCGTTTCAAATGACTCTATCACTCGTTTCAGATCGGTTATCTCTTTTTCCAGTATGGCTTTTTCTCCGGATAAACTTTCAAATATCGATTCGATCTCTCCCCTTCTGCTTGTGAAGACAATGTACTTCTCTTTCAATGCGTTGAGGTTGATTTCATCCTCTGAACACTTCGCCGACAAAGAAGATATCTCCTTCTCTGAAGAAGAGACAAGGGAGGATATTGACTCTTCCTCCGCTTTCATTGCGTCAAGCTCCTTTAAAAGCAGCTGATGGTTTTCCTCAAGCTTTTTAGCGTATGAATTTTTTGCCTCGATATTCTTCTGTATCGCCTTCACGGTCTCAAGAGCAAAGAGAACCTTGTTTGAGCTCTCATTCAGCGCATGCTTCTTTTTATCTGCCTCGGAATTGAGGGAGGATATCTCAGACCTTGAGCTGTCAAGCTTTATCCTGTTCTCTTCGATTCTTCTCTTTATGTCCTCTATCCTCGATTCCGCTTTTTCAAGCGCGTCCTTGAAATTCACTATCTTTATTTCGCCTGATTTGACGACAAGCTTGTCAGGAGTCACAAGCATTCCGTTTTTTCTTATCCTGTAATATCCGTCATCCTCTCCCAGGTACTTCTCGTCTGCATTTGAAACGATGAATCTCGAGAGGAATTTTTTTATGTAATCGGGCGCATCTATGAAATTGTCGAGAGTGTCGGACCTTGACTTTGAAACGCCATTAAAATCGGAGAGTATTACGGTCAAAAGGGGTAGGTCAAGATTCTCGAGTTTGTTCAGGTCCCCTTCGGTCAGAACTATTGCGTCAAGAAAGAGCGAAAGAGCTGTTTTAAGAGCATCCTCATAACCCTCGTTTGGCTTCACCAGATTTCTCATCTGTTCTATGGTTCGTCCGGAAAGAGCCTTCTCAATCTCCTCAAGCGAAGATTTGCTTTCATTGATGCGGCTTATTATATGCTCTTTTTTGCTCTCCTCTGCCGAGATCTCTTTTGCCAACTTCTCTTTCTCGGCGAACACGGACTGCTGCGCGATTCTCTTCTCGCCGAGAGCATCCTCAAGCTTCGCCAATTCCTTCTTCAACTCTTCAGTTGAGCTTTTCGCCTCATCCGCTGATTTATTCTTTTCAGCAAGCTCCTGTTCAAGGCGGAGAATGTTATTTTTCTCATGTTCGATTTCGCTTTGTTTTTCGTCCATTCTCTTCTGCTGATTCTCTTTCTTTATAGTTATGGCGTTTATTTTTGACCTCATCAGAAGAGCGTCATTTTCCAGTTTTCTCTTCGATGATGCAATTTCATCGTAATTTTTCTGCGCATTTCTGTACTCGCGCTCAATGTCTTTGTTCAGTTCTTCGTCTCTCTCCCTCATAACGCCTTCCATCCTCTGAAGTATCGATGCAAATCTCTCTTCATTGTTTTTAAGGCGGTCCTTTTTGGCCGGATGTTCCAATATCTGCTTCTCTTTGAACTCCTTCTTGCTATTCATCTGTTCGTCGAGGGATTTTATTCTTTCATTTAAAACAAGCATTTCCGAGTTTATCCTGTAAAGGTCTTGCGAATCCTTCTCTTTCTTCTCGTTAAGCTCCGATAACTCATCTTCCAGGGATTTTCGCTGGCTCCTTGCGCTCAGAATCTTCTCTTTTATCTCGTCAAGCTCAGCTCCGATTTCATCAATCTTTTCTTTTTTCTGTTTTATTGAAGCGTCAAGATTCTCAATCTGCAGTTTTATTTCTCCGTCCTTTTTTCTGAAGACATGCTGCCCCAGGTGCTTTACGGTTTCAGTCATCTCATTGTAGCGTTTTGCCCTTCCGGTCTGCTTTTTAAGCTCTTTTTCCTGTTTCTCTATCTCCTGAATAAGGTCGTTTATCCTGTAAAGATTCTCCTGCGCCGCAATAAGCTTTCTCAATGTCTCTCTCTTTGATTGTCTGTAGAGGGATATTCCCGCTGATTCCTCAAACAGATTTCGAAGAGCATCCGGTTTGTTCTGCACAATATCCTCAATCAGAGATCTTTTGAACAGTGAATACGTTCTCGCTCCAAGTCCGGTGTCCGCGAGAAGATTCTGAATATCCTTGAGTCTCACAGTCTCTCTGTTTATAAGGTACTGCGATTCTCCAGACCTGTAAACCTTTCTTTCTATTTCAAGCTCGGAAAAATCAAGCGGTAGTTCTCCTTCATTGCTGAATTTAAGAGAGGCGGATGCGAGGTTGGCTGCCGATTTTCTCTGCGTGCCGTTGAATATCAGATCCTCCATCAGAGTCGCCCTCAGCTCCTTGGCTGACTGTTCGCCGAGAACCCATCTTATAGCGTCGACTACATTCGATTTTCCGCTGCCGTTGGGTCCTACAAAACCTGTGATGCCCCTGCTCAGCTTCAAGTTCATCGGCTCAGGGAATGATTTGAATCCGTAGATTCTTATTTCATTTAAGTACAAGAAACCTCCGCTCTAAAAATAGAATAAACTTATACCAAAATACCACTGCCTTGTCAAGAACTAACAAAGCAGTCTTTCAAGCGTTTCTCTTATTATCAGAGAAGTTTCCGCTCTCTCGTAGTGTATCTGGCACTGTTCTTTTTTTGCCGCTCCCTCATTTCTCTTCACTGCCACATATGCCGATTTGATGTCCTCATAATCATGAGATGAGCTTATCACCGAATCGCTTAAAGGCCTTCCCTTCTGTCTGTTTCCTATAAGCACGGAAGGGACTTTGAGATAGGGGCATTCAATGACGAGAGATGATGAGTTTCCCATAGCGCAGAAAGCGTTTTTCATCAGAGAATTGTATTTTATAAATCCGAGATGATTGGCTAGCGTTACTCTTTTGTTTTCATTTGAGATGTGCTTCAGCTGTTTTAGTATGTAATCTCCGCCGAGGTCGGCATTTGGAGCGGTGCAGACAACGTTCATTTCACTCTCCGAAAGGAATCTCTTGATTCCTGAGAACTGGTCGTTTATCGAAATGTCAGTCGCTGTCTCCGGATGGTAAGTGAAAAGAATGTAGTTGTTTTTTTCAAGATTTATGTTGAGTTCCTTTCCGATTTCAGTTATGGGGATTTCCGAGACGTTGTCTATGTGTTCGAGAATGGGGTCTCCTGCGTTAAAAATATTCTTTTCCGTTTTCAAAAAATCAGAAAGGCTTTTTCTGAAGTATTCTCCCGAGACGAAATGGAAACTTGAAACGAGAGAAAGCATCCTCCTCACGTTGTCGTCAACAGCCCCCTGCGTTGTCTCCCCTCCGGATATATGGATTATCTTCTTTCCCATTATCAGCGAAAGGTTGATCACGGCAAGAAGCTCTATTCTGTCGCCGAGAACCATTATGTAATCCGCTTTCACCATCTTTATAAGGGTCCTCAACCTTTTCTCGAATGACGCTATGGATGAGAAAAGCTTGGCTTCGCTGCCCCAGTCAATCACAGTGCGTATCTTGTAATCCGGCTTTATTCCCGTTTCATACAGCTCATCAAGGGAGCTTCCCCGATTCCTGTCAAAATGGCCGCCTGTTGCTACAAACGTTGTGTTTATGAGCTTTGATTTTTTCAGCTCTTTCAGAGTCATGAAAAGGTGGGAGTAATCCGCCCTGTTGGTCGAAATAACCATTATGTTTGTGTTCATAAAGCGTAAAGAAGGAATGATTTAAGATATTCCGTCTCTATGAAATGAAATAGTGAGGGATGGTCGGACGGCAGGAATGTCTTCTTTATTATTTTTACGTTTCTCCTCGAATCCCTTATTGATTTTTCAATTATCTCCGAAAACATATCCGCATTGACCACAGACGTGCATGAGGAGGTGAGTATGAAGGTCGCCGGTTTCACCTTTTTTAGAACCGCAGAATTTATGAATTTATATGCCTTTTCCGCCTGCTTCGACTCGGAAACGTGTTTGGCGAATGCGGGGGGGTCGACAATTACTATGTCATATTTTTCAAGGTCTTCGTTCGATACAAAATCAAACATATCCGCCTTTACTGTTACGCTCTTTTCGGCTTTAAAACCGTTCAGTTCTACGTTTCTGCTCAAGAGAGAGAGGGCTTTTGAGGAAACGTCCACAGATACAGCAAAATCAGCATTGTTTTTTAGTCCGTAAAGGGTAAAACCGCCGGTGTAAGAGCACAGGTTTAGGATTCTTTTGCCGGAGGAGATTTTTCCAACCAGCTCCCTGTTCTCTCTCTGGTCAAGATAGAAGCCTGTTTTATGGCCGTTGACAATGTCAACGTAAAATAAAATTCCGTTTTCCTTCAGTTGCATTATATCCGAATCCAGAGAGCCGTGTAAAACTCTCTCTCGGGGTTTATCAGAAACGAAGTGCTCAAGCTTATACGTATCTTCATCCGTTCTGTCTATGATAGCGCTTGGATTCAATGTTTCAATGAGAGCATCTTTGATTACGTTCAGATTCTTCATCACTCCTGCCGAGTTGGTCTGTATGACAAGATTCTTTCCGTAAACGTCCACTATCAGCCCAGGCACAAAATCCGCCTCAGAGAAGCAAAACCTGTACATGTTTGTTTCACCGCTTAAAACTCTCTGCTTAAGAGATTTCAGTTGGAGAAACCTCTGAATGAAAAAATCTTTCTCCACCACTTCACGTGAGCGTGAAATCATTCTCACGCAGATGGAGTTGTTCGGAGAGACGAATCCGGTTCCCAGAAATTTTCCCTCGCAGTACACATAAACTACCTCGCCGTTTTCATAATCGGCCAGGTGCGATAGAACCTTGCCGGAGAAAATCCATGGATGACCCGACTGAAGGGCGTTTCTTGCGCTTGGATTAATCTCTAATTTTTTATACATACACCTTCTTGTTTTATTTTTTTATAATCGTATAATTATAAGGCAAAATGAAAAAAAATAAAGGTTTAATTTCAATCTTTCTTTTAATAGCATTCATGCCTGTCTTCGCTGATTTTTTCGCGGATGTTTTTTATCTGCCGATAAACGTAAGCGAAAGAAGGATTCTCAAGGAAAAATACATCTGTTTGGCGGGCGATTTCGGCATTTGGAGGAAACCGTACAATAACCTAAAAGGTCATTACCACACAGGCATAGACATAAAAAATCCTGGCGAATTCAGCGGAGCTATAGAACCGGTTTTTGCCTGCGCGAACGGAGTCGTTTTATCGGTTAATAGCAGCAGAGCATCTTCGTATGTTATAGTTGAGCATAACCTCCGCTCCGGAGGAAGGGTTTATTCGGCATATACGCACATTTCCGACATTATGGTTTCACCTGGCGACAGCGTAAACCATCTGTCCGTTCTGGGCTCATTCATAGACCATCAGAAACTTGACAAATGGGGAGAGTATCTGAATCACGTGCACTTTGAAATGCTGAAAGCATATCCGAAAAAGGTGGGGACGGCTAATAACAGAGATATATATTCATCATATTCGGTCGACATTACAAAAAAATCGGAGATATCAAAGTATTTTTTCAATCCGAGGATTTTTTTCCTTAAAGAATAATAATCTTGACTTATTTCAGTTTTATATATATTATAAGTATTTAACGGTAAAAATATGAAGGGAACAATACTATCAGGATTCAGACCCACAGGAAGAGCTCACATAGGTCATCTCGTCGGAGCTCTTGAAAACTGGGTGAGACTGCAGGACGATTACACCTGTTATTTTGAGATTGCCGACTGGCACTCTCTCACAACAGGCTATGAATCGACAGGCGAGATACAGAACAACATACTTGAGATGGCTGCAGACTGGCTCTCCGCCGGGCTTGACCCGAAGAAATCGGCAATATTCATACAATCCGAAGTAAAGTCGCATGCAGAGCTCCATCTTCTTTTTTCAATGATAACTCCAGTCTCCTGGCTAGAAAGAAACCCGACATTAAAAGAGCAGATACGTGATCTCAACATAAGCGAAAACATGAACTACGGACTTCTTGGCTATCCTGTGCTTCAGGCGGCTGACATATTATGTTATAAGGCGACCGCCGTTCCCGTCGGAGAGGACCAGCTTCCTCATCTGGAGCTTGCAAGAGAGATAGCGCGCAGATTCAACCTGCTCTACGGAAATGTCTTTCCTGAGCCGAAATCTCTTATAACACAGTTCCCTAGGGTCCCGGGAGTAGACGGCAAGAAGATGTCAAAATCAATGAACAATTCAATCTACATAGCAGATACGGAAGAGGAGATTCACAGAAAGGTGAAGACATGCATAACAGACACCGCAAAGGTTCATAAAAACGACCCCGGACATCCTGACGTATGCAACGTATTCCAGTACCACAGAATATTCAACAAAAACGAAACCCAAAGCATAAGGAATCAATGCGAAACCGGTTCTCTTGGTTGCGTAGAGTGCAAAAAGAAAGGTGCGGCAATGATAAATGAATATCTCAAGGACATAAGAGATAAGCGGAATGAACTTATGAAGAACGCGGATTTCATTTACGACACTTTAAAAGACGGTTCAGAGAGAGCGGCCGCAGTTGCAAACGCAACGCTCAAAGAAGCAAACAAAGCAATGAATTTAATAAAATAAACAGGAGGTTCTATGATAAAACTTCACTATAACTTTAAGGATCTGTTCAGGAGCACACGCCTCGGATTGTCAATCAAGAAAATGTTTGTGATGCTCTGCTCGCTCCTAGCAGGAGTCTTTGCCTATTCTGTATTCACCTACATTGCCTACATGGCAAACGGCTCTTCATTCTCGCTGATATGGTCAACCTACAAATTCATCCCAGTACCTGTCTTCGGCTATACGGCTTTAACATGGTACTCGTGGATAATTTGGGGAATCGGAACGGCTCTCTTCTTCATAGCATTCATCTTCGGCCAGACAGCAGTAGCAAAGATCACCTTTGAACAGCTTAAGGGAAATGAGTTCTATGAAATGAAAGAATCTGTGAAGTATGCTTTCAAATACTGGAAATCAGCCTTTCTCGCGCCAGTGACTCTTGTAATACTTATAGCGCTTATGTTTCTCGGTGCATTCATCTTCGGTCTTATCGGCCGCATTCCATACTTCGGACCTCTTTTCATACTCCTTCTTCTGGTGCCGATAATTTTCGGAGCGCTCTTTACGGTTTACCTTATGATAGTATTGTTCATTTCAATGTTTATCTCGCCGGTGGTGACTGGCACTTCAAAGTCGGATACGTTCGATACGCTTTTCGAGATATTCTCTCTCGTGTGGGACCACCCGTGGCGCCTTGTCATATGGGGAGGCCTTATAGGAGGTCTCAGCGCGCTCGGTTTTGTCGTCTTCTCAGTGATAGTGAAATACACTCTTGAAATTACAAGATGGGCTCTCTCTGTCTGGAACAACGGTTCGTGGCTTACAATATGGTCAAACGGTTTCTACTTTCTGCCGCCAGTCCCTGCATACACTATAACGGAAAAGATAACCGGATATGTCGCCCCCTTCATGCTTTCAATGCATAATTTCACTGCCGGAAACTGGGCTGTGACTTTGACGTCATTTATAATGGGAATTCTCCTGTACATTATCGGATTTACGGTTATTTCCTATTTTGTCACGTCTTGGACTGCAGGACTCACAATTCTCTATATCAATCTTGTCAAAATGAAGGACGACGTAAACCTTCTTGAGGAAAAAGAAGAGGATTTTGACGAGATAGAAGAATCAAATGAACCCGCAGAAGAAAAGAAAGAAGAAGAAAAAAAATAGTCAAAAATAAAAAAGAGGGGGCTTAAAGCCCCCTCTTTGAAAAGAGGTGCATATGGGAGTTTTACTAGCAGCAATCATCTTCGGAGGATTGGCATTTGCCGGATGGGCTTTCTATATGAACAAGATGAATGACACATTTTCAGCGGCTGAGCTCTTTAAAATAAACTCAAAACCGATCATGCCCGCCGGAATGGCAACATCTTTCTTTGTAAAAAAGAACAAGGAATTCACTGAAAAGAAACTCGAAAAAACAGGAGAATTCACGCTTGAGGGATTTCCCTTCCCCAACTACCAGCAGGGATTTTATGATCCGGAGAAAAATGTGTACGTGGTCATAGGACAGTACATCCCCAACCAGCTTCAGAAATTCATGGGACTATCTCCTCTTCCCTTCGTATCAGTCTATTCTGTTTTCAACAACGGATCTGATATGGAGACGACGACAAGAGTTATAAGCGACAAGGAGAGCAAATCCGATTTTAGAAGAGTCTTCAAAATCGGGGATATACCTATCGAGCTTATGGTCAATAAGCACAGAGAACAGCTTGACAAGGTTGAAGTCTCCGGAGTTCAGGAAGTGAAGCTCAACAGGGAAGATTTTTTAAAGCACATTGAAAGAGGGATCAGAATAGATGTCGCTCATAAAAAAATGCGCGGCAATGTAGTAAAGACAGACCTTGAAGAGATTGTTAAAAGACTCGGACTGAAGCTTGTGAAAGTGCACGGAGAAGAGGAGAACAAAGAGGAGATTCAGTCATAAATTTATGAGAGAGGAGTTCTTCTCCTCTCTCAATCTTTCTCAGGCAAAATAATCCATGCCACAAAATACGTTATGACTCCCGGAGCGACTCCTGTCGCAAGAGTGAGGATTGTAACTATTATCCTTACAACGTTTGCATCGGCATTCATATAATCGGCCAGCCCCGCGCAGACGCCGCCGATCATTCTTTTTGAAACTGACCTGTACAGTTTTTTTGTCTCTTCCGAAGTCATTTTTCCTCCATGTTTTTCATTTCATTCCAACTGTCGAACATTCGCCTCAGATGGGGTATTGTTATTGAGCCTCCTACGATCAGCCCTATGTCTGCGGTCTCGGTTATCTCTTTGTCTGTGCATCCCTCCTCCTTTGCCCTAATAAGGTGATAGAGGATGCAGTCATCGCATCTTAGAACTATCGATGCGACAAGTCCCATCAATTCCTTCTGTTTCTTGGATAATGCTCCTTCCTCATAGGTTTGCGTGTCAAGGGCGAAGAACCTCTTTGTAACAGTGTCAGAGTAATCCATCACTACCTTGTTCAAACGCTCTCTCTCCTTTCTGAATTCTTCAATTTTCATAGATTCTCCTTAGAGATTGGTAGTTTCATAAAACGCATCCAAATCACTCTTCAAAGGCATTCTCGAAGTATGGTGACTTGAACTCCTCTCTGAGTATGTCCATATAGACTACGTCATGCCTCTTTCCGCATATCTCCTTAGCCTCCCTCCTCCTGCCGATCTCTTTGAATCCGCATTTCTCATAGGAGCGTATGGCCCTTTTGTTGAAGGCAAAAACCTCAAGCATCACGTTTCTCATATTGAGTATGCTGAAGGCAAAATCAAGCGTCAGCATCATCGCCTCTGTCCCGTACCCCTTAGAAAGATACTCCCTGTCGCCTATAAAAATTCCTGTCTCGCAGATTTTGTCGATGTGATTCACCTTATGCAGTCCGGTATTTCCTATAAGCTTGTCTCCTTCATTAAGTATGATGCCGAAGACATGATCCCTTCTCTCTATCATCGAGCTAAGGGCGCTTCTCTCGCTTTCCTCCTGAAGCATCTGAGTATTCACGAGCAGATTTTTTGATATCGAAAAATCATTCAGCCACTCGCAGTATCTGACTGCGTCACCAGTGTTTATAGGGCTTAAGTAGCACTTCTTTCCGATCACCTTTTTGAAGTATTTCATATAAATTCCCCTTAATTGATAAGCAGTACTTTCTTCGCCGACTTTGTTCTTCCTGATTTTCCTATCAGATAATAGATGCCGGATGAAACAGGCCCGGTCACTTTCGCTCCGTCCGTGCCGTAGATAACACATCCGTTCTTTTCCGCCTCAAGCCTCATATCCTCCGCGCTGCTGAAGATTCCGGAGTAGGGTTTTTAAATTTCATTCTTATCAGGCTTCTTTAAACTCACGTCGTTTTCTTCAAAACTGCCAGAGAGGTACTCATGCGTCGGATAAATGAAGGGGTCCCCGATTATGGTCATTCCGCCGAACCAGCTTACCTCATCTATTGTGAAACCGCCTGTTGCTTGGTATGAAAACCAGTCCTTGAATGCCTCGCCTATATTTTTCCCGTTTGAGAGGGGTGTGTAGAAATATTCAAAGTCGAGCATTGATCCTGTCTTCGTAGAGCCTATTCCGAGAATCGAGAATGTGTCTGCAAAGATTGCAAGACCCGTTCCGTAGTTGTCGTCAGTATATCTTGCGAAAGAACAGCAGAAGAAATTGTAGAAGAGTGTCGGAGGCACAAGGTTGAGGTAATCATTGGCTGACATGTACTCCATTTCAGTCTTCGAGTTGTAATAGAATCCGTGCCCTCCGGGCCATGAATGCGCAAAGAGGGAGACCCATTCGTGGAGAGTGTCCAGATTCATTCTGTAATTCTCCACCCTTGTGGTCTCTCCTTCGCTTATCAGCTTAAAATCAGGGTAGAGAAGGGAGACGTCTCCCGCCCACTGGGATGCCCACGGTATCCAGTCATCATCAACGTATATAAGAGCCTTCTTATCGATGTTTATGAAGTCAGTTCTGAACTCGTCATTCTTTGCGATGTAATTCTTTACTATCGGCACGTAATTTGAGAATCCGGTAGGCATAATCCTTCCTATGTATATCTCAGGCATCAAATCTCCGCTGTGGTCGTCGTAAATGCCGTCTGAACCAGGAACCGGGGTTGAAGTGAAATCCGTAGAGTCCCACCACTCTCCGTTAAGTTCCATATAAAAGTAATCCATCGGCCACTCCGCATAGCCGTCAGTTCCGAAATCGCTCTCAAGCTGAAACCATGCAGGAGTGACGTTTCCCACAAAGACCGCTCCTTCTATCGAGAGGGAGGAGTAAAGTTCATAGAGAAAACTTCTCAAAGTCTCAGGATGAAGCTCCGAAACGGCATAGCTGAATACCGAATATCCGTCATTCTCAAGGTCAAGAGTGTAGAGCGCCAAATCAGCGCTTATGGAATCTGCAATGTCGTCAGAGACGATAATAGCCACATTCTTTTTCTCTCCGTTTGCTTTTTTTACGTCCTCGAGTTCAACCTTTGGTTTTTTTTCGTTGTTATACGGGTGCTTATCCGTCCATGACTTGAAAGAAGAGGCTTTGTAATCCTTCGGCGAAATGTCCAAAAATTTTTTGTATCCGTCCAATCTCCCCGATGCCTCAGTCAGAATGAAACCGAGAAGGATAAGAAATGCAAGAATAACCTTCCTTGTCATTTTATCTCCTCTTTTATTCTCTCCTCAAGCATATTGAGAGGAACCGGACCGCTCTTAAGAACAATGTCATGAAAATCCCTTATGTCGAAATCCTTCTTCATTCTCTCCTTCATCATCTCCCGCAGTTCGACAAGCTTAAGTTCTCCGATTTTATAGGCGCACGCCTGTCCAGGCCAGACAATATACCTGTCAATCTCCCCGTAACCTGCCCATCCCAGATTCTTCTTCATGTAAAGCGCCGCTTCCTCCCGCGTCCATTTCATAGCATGAATTCCCGTATCAAGCACAAGACGCGCGGCCCTGAATAGCTCCGACTGGAGGTAGGATATTTTTGAATGCACGTTAGTGAAAAGGTTTGTTTCATCCGCCAGCTGTTCCGCATAGAGAGCCCATCCCTCTATATAAGAAGTGCAGAATATTGCGTTTCTCATTATGTGCATCTCGCCGTCCTCCTGCTGAAGGGCTATCTGCAGATGGTGACCAGGCACTGTCTCATGATAGGTGAGTGTCTGCATGGACGGTTTGTCCGGAAGCCATGAGAGATTTATGTAGAAGATTCCCGGCCGCGTCTTCTGAAGGTCTGCCCAGATGTAGTATGCTCCGGCACTTGCAGATTTATAATCGGGATTCTTCTCTACCTTCACCTTTGATTCGGGAAGTTCGGAAAATACGGCATTCAATACAGGGTATACTTCTTCTATTATTTTGTTATAGTCCCTGATAACCTCCTCCCTTCCCTTGTCGCTGTCCTCATAAAACATATCCCACTGCGAAGCCGAATCTTCCGTCATCTTCCAGTAAATCTCAGTTGCATCTCCGTAGCCTTTTACAGTGTCAACTCCGAGTGTCACATAGAGTCTCATTATCTCGGACTGTATCCTTTTCACCTCACTCATGCCTTTTTCATGAATCTCTGCGGCAGTCATATCCGTAGTTGTGTGGTATTTAAGGCACCACTCGTAGAATTTCACTCCGTCATTGAGTTTCCACACTCCGGCATTGTTATCCGCCTTCTTTGCTATCTCAGTGACAAAGGATCTGTACTCCTTCATCGCAGGATAAAACTCCTCTTTGAGGATTTTCTCGGCCTTTGAAAGGAAATTTTTCTTCTCCTTATCGCTCAGGACTGAGGAATCAAGCTTTCTCTTGAATGAAACGTAAAGCTCGGATTTTTTCAGTGTATCAGGAATCTGATTCTGGATAGTTTTGTCGATCCTCTCAAAAATGCACTTGGGAGGGATTATCCCCTCCTTTTCCTGCATCTGAATTCTCTCTTCGAGAGTCTTCATCTTGCTGTCTATCAGAGAGAGTTTCCTGAGGTAATCCTCTGCATCCTTTTTTGAACTTATCTGATGATACTCCACAAGTCCGGTCACCGTCTGGAGGGGAACGTCGAACATGTGCGAGAGAAGGTAATCATGGTTCAAGAATTCCTTCTTCTCTATCATTATTTCAAGGTACCATTTCAAAACGTCACGGTCATTTTTCTCGGATGAGGTAATTTTTGAAGAATCCATCCTTTCAAGCCTGGCAAGAATATCCTCATACATTTCAATTTCCTTCAGGGCTGTCCCGTATGAGACGTCGTTCAGGGCGTCGCGCCTGACATCATATCCCATCTCCTTAGTGATGCCTATCTCAACTCCCCATTCCGGATAAAAGTCGATGAACTTCTGGAAAAAATCATGAAAGATATCGCTGACCTTCTCTTCGCACGATAATTGCGCCGGATATAATATGACAAATAAATAAATTATTGCGAAAACAATCGCCTGCGGTTTTTTTATGAATTTCATAACTCCTCCTGTTTATTGAATATTATATCAAGTAATTTGCATTGTCAATAATAGTCGGGTCTTCCATAATTCATATTTATTGGTATAATAGTGTATTACATAAAAGGAGTTATGATGACACAAAAAGAGATTTTCGATTCCACGCTCTCTCTGCTGAGAGAGAAAATAAGCTTGGAAAAGGATATGAATGCTGGGCTTCAATTCATATGCGACGAACTTAAAGAAAAAATCGACCATTACGACTGGGTCGGCTTTTACCTTGTAGACGGAGAAAAAGAACTTGTCCTAGGCCCCTTTGCCGGAGAGCCGACGGTTCACACAAGGATAAAGTTCGGCAGCGGAATATGCGGACAGGCGGCTGAAACAAAAAGAATATTCGTGGTTCAGGACGTGTCAAAGGAACTGAATTATCTCTCCTGTTCGCCTACTGTAAAATCCGAAATCGTTCTTCCGATTATGAAATCAGGAGAAGTTGTGGGAGAGCTTGACATTGATTCTCACAAAATAGCGCCCTTTACCGATGACGACAAGGAGTTTCTTGTAAGGGTCTGCTCAATGGTGGCGAAATTCTTTTAATAAATAACGATTGAGTCAAGCGCCAGAAAAAGAGAGTCATTAGCCATTCCGACAATTCCCGCCGAATGGCTGACCGCATATTTGTTTACGAATGAAGTGTCTTTGTTCATCGTCTGAAGAACCGTCGAAGTGGTTATAAAGTAAACGTTTTCAAACTCCCCGAAGAAAGAAAGGGAATCCACAGTGAATGAATAATCGTATGAATAAAGGTCTCTGTCTGTGCTTTGATGAATTTTCATGTCTTTTATAATTATCTGGTTTAAAAAAGGCACTATTGCTGTCACGCTGTCAAACTCCACTCTTTCGTAGATGTACTGCTCTGAATACAGAAAATATCTGGGATTGAAATCGAAAAAGATCTCCCTGTAAAACTGATTGTCAATGATAGTGTCGCCTCTCACCTGGACAACCAAATCAGAATCCGCATTGGAATAAAAGCGCGCAGCATAGTCCGGCAGAGAGAAGCCGGAAACGTCCCCTCCTATACGCTTTAAAACGTCATAATCAACAGAGCAATTAATGAAGAAGAAAGCCAACAGCAATGCCAAGGCCGACATAACTTTTGCCATTTATAAACCTCTCCTGAAGATATTTTGTGTAGATTGAAAACTCATTATTTTCAAATGGTGCCGCCGAAAGATTCAATTTGACAAAATAGAACTCGTTCACCCCATGCTCCGATGCATTTCCGTAATTTCTCTCCACAATCGACATTCCTGAGGAGAGAGACAGGGAAAGAGAGAGCGAGTTATTCTTGAAAAACGAGAATGAGACCCCGACTGGGATATGCACGATATTAAGATAATACAGGTCAGCCGTAGTTCTGTAGGACAGAATCTCAGCTCCCGTGAATGCATCAAGATTTTTAATAACTGATTTGCAATAGGAAATGCCGATTGAATTTCCCGTCTTAAGTTCGCTCGACCAGTCACCGAGTGGAATTCCGGTCTCAATGTGCGCTTCTATTAAATCCGCTGAAACGCAGATAAAAAAGAATGCATTTATCAGAAGTATAACGAGGATTCGCGAAAAAAAATGGGCGAAACAGGATTCGAACCTGTGATCTCCTGCGTGTAAGGCAGGCGCTTTCACCAGCTGAGCTATTCGCCCGAGGTATCGTATTATATTAAAAATAGTCGTTTCAGTCAACACTCTATCTCGCATCCGTAAATCCTTCCTTTGCCCTTTCAAGATCCCCATTGATTATCGCTTCAACCCTGTAGGTTCCCATGGTGGGAGCCCTCATGTATCCGTCAAATGCCGCCTGAGCGTACCTTCCGCTTTCAAGAACGTAAAAAAGCCAATCATTAGCATACTTCGGCTCTTCCTGAGTGAATCCCGAGCCTATGTGACGGATCCACATGTCATTGAACTCCTCGTGCGCTCCCACCGGAGGAGCTATAATTATAGGTATTCCGAGAGCCGTGTAGAAAGACATCTCGGACGGCTTTGTCCAGAGTATGTCCGTCTCGTGAAGCGCTTCGTTGAAGATTCTGAAGTATTCGTCTTTCGTCTCCGCATAAATTATCCTGAGGCATTTGTTTGAATCCTCAAGGTTCATTTTCTTAATCTCCTCCTCAAAGAACTCTTTCACATTCGTTCTTATTCCGGCCACAAGGTTCACTCTCACCTCCTGCCTTCGTATCCTGGTTTCAAGCGATTTCACAACCTCAATCCCTATGTCAGCCTGCGCTCCTGCTCCTCCTACCATGAAGCAGATTGTGAGAGGTCTGTCAACGGAATCCTCCACTTCCCCCAATACCTGGTCAAGCACTTTTCCGTAGACACTGAGAAACTTTCCGTGAGGGTCGAGTTTTCTCACCCTTCTTGCAAGGTCTCTCTTGAGAACTTCCTGATTCTCTCCTCCGATGTTCTCCTTTGGAAGAGGAAACCCGGTTATGTATATTTTTTCCGGAGGAACGCCGTACTTTATAAGCCTCATTGCCGCATGTCTGCTCGGAGAGAGAAACGTAATGTTGGATTTCTTGGGTTCCGCGCTCACCCACACCCTGTTGATGTCAGTATCCGTAATCACGGAGTAAATTTTCTCGAATCCGTTGTAATCAGCCGCAAGAGACGGCATGAAATGCGTAGTTATTATCGGAAGGTCTTTTGTCGAAACGTGATTAAGGACTCCGCCGCATAAACCCATCTTTATAAGGTTTTTCGCAGTAGTCACGTTTCCGTTCGGCCTCTCATTCACGTTGAACGGGTAAAAAGGCGCTATGTCCTGCAATTTGTCGTAAGTTCCGAAAATCGCATTTCCGATAATGGGAAGCGCCTTCATTCTTGAAACCGATTCGTATCCTGACTGCGTTATTCTCCAGAGCATCCTTTCCTTCCACGATTCTATATGGTCTGTATTGACTGTCATGATTCTTTCCTGTGCAATAGAACTGAGAGGATATGCAGCCCTTTGATGGCCGTATCCCATGTCAACCGACAGTATCCAGGCTTTCTTCATATTACCTCTTCATTATCTTTTCATTCGGTTTTATCATGTTCGTTTCCTCCCTAATTATCTTCTCAATGTGGTTTTTATTGCTCTTCAAAAGATCTATTTTTCTCTGCTGCAAAACCATTTTCACTTTGGTTTCGTCAATGCTTCTTTCAATTCTCTTTTTTTGCATCACGCGGATACTGAGAAAAAGCAGCCCCTCTCTGGGCTGGAATATCAGAAGCCCCATCGCAACGAGAACTACTGTTATGAGGATCCTCTCTTTCGTTATGCTCTTTGCCTTATGCTTCTTTTTCATGCAAGATTATAAAAATTCTTCATTCCTTTGTATGCGTTTTCAGGGTTCTCCTGCTCTATTCTCATGAGCTGATTGTATTTTGCTATTCTTTCGCTTCTTGAGATTGAACCCGTCTTTATGAACCCTGTATTAAGAGCGACTGCAAGGTCTGCTATCGTAGAGTCCTCCGTCTCTCCGCTTCTATGGGAAATTACTGCCGTCCATCCGGCTCTCTGCGCCATGTTTACAGCGTTCACCGTTTCCGAGAGAGTTCCTATCTGATTCAGCTTTATAAGAATTGAATTCGCCACATTTTCCTTTATTCCCCTCTCAAGAATTTTCGTATTTGTCACGAATATGTCGTCTCCAACAATCTGGATTTTCTTTCCAAGGTCCGAATTCATCTTTTTCCATCCGTCCCAGTCATTCTCTCCGAGTCCGTCTTCTATTGAGATAATAGGATAGGAGGATGTCCATTTTCTATAGATGTCAATCAGTTTTGCAGAATCTATATAGCTTCCCTCAAACATATATTTTTTGTCTTTATAAAGCGAGGATGCGGCTACGTCGAGGGCTATGAAGATGTCCTGCCCTGGTTTGTATCCTGCCTTTTCAATAGCCTCAACCATCACCTTTAATGCTTCCTCATTGTCCTTTAGGTCAGGAGCGAATCCTCCCTCGTCTCCAACTCCGGTAAAGAGCTTCCTTTCATGAAGAATCTTTTTCAGGTTGTGAAATACCTCTGCATTCATCCGTATCGCTTCGGCGAATGATGGCGCATTGACAGGTACAAGCATATACTCCTGCACGTCAAGGTTATTGTCTGCATGCGATCCGCCGTTAATGACGTTTGCCATAGGTATCGGAAGAAGGTGTCCTCCCACCCCCCCTATGTATCTGTAAAGAGGAAGCCCGAGTTCGTTTGCGGATGCCTTTGCAACCGCTACAGAGACTCCAAGAATCGCGTTGGCTCCAAGCTTTGACTTATTCTCGGTTCCGTCGAGCGCTAAAAGCTCGCTGTCCAATGAAATCTGCTCTATGGACTCCATGCCAGTTATCTCAGGAGCTATTATTTCGTTGACATTGGAGACTGCCGTCAGAACTCCCTTGCCGAGGTACCTCTTTTTGTCATTGTCCCTGAGTTCAAGCGCCTCCCTCTCTCCGGTTGACGCTCCAGAAGGCACGCTGAATCTTCCCATTGCGCCGCTCTCCAGAATAACATCCACCTCGACAGTCGGATTGCCCCTTGAATCAAGAATCTCTCTTGCAGCTATGTTTTCAATCAATGACATTTTTCCTCCTATTTTAACATTTCTTTTAAGTGCTTGTTTATTGAGGCAGGGCTTACGCTTCCCTTTGCCTTTTTCATGCAGAATCCCACAAGGACTCCGAAGAGCTTTTCCTCCCCCTTTCTGTATCTTTCTACCTCCTTCTGATTTTCCGCAAGCGTCTCCGATATAAGCTGTTTGACTTTCTCTTCGTCATTTGTCTGCCTTAAATTCAAATCTCTTATTATTTTCTCACTGGATTCTCCGGTCTGCGCCATTCTCTTCAGAATTGTCTGCGCAGAGTTTAGGTTGACTGCCTCTCTCTCTATCTCTCTTAAAAGAGAGTTTAAATCTTCGGGAGTGAATAAAAGCTTTTCAGCGTCAACGTTCTTTTCGTTCAGAAGCGCCGGTATCTCCCTGATAAAGAAGTTCACTATTCTTTTGCCTGCGCCTGTGTTCGCTACAGACCTCTCGAAGAAGTCAGCCAGAGTCTTTTCCGATGTCAGTATCCAGCTCTCATCCCTGCTCACAGAATACTGCTTTATAAGTCTCTCCCTTCTGACCTCAGGAAGCTCTCCGAGCGTCCCTTTCATTGATGAGACAAAATCCTCTTTGAGAACAAGGTCGGGAAGGTCAGGCTCAATGAAGTATCTGTATTCCGAGGCAGATTCCTTCTTCCTCATCGGATAGACCTCCTGCTTTTTATCATTGTACAACATGGTCTCCGAAGCCACTTCAAAACCCTCTGCCACGAGTTTTGACTGCCTGTCTATTTCAAAATTTATGCCCTTCTCAATAGCTTTAAGCGAGTTAAGATTCTTTATCTCCGTCTTTGTTCCAAGCGGGGAATCGGAGGTCTTCCTTACGGAAATGTTGGGCTCCCCTCTGAGTTCGCCCCTTTCCATGTTTGCATCCGATACGCCTGTATACCTGAGAATTTCGCGGATGCGTGTCATATAATCGACCGCCTCTTCGGCAGATTCGAAATCAGGTTCAGTGACTATTTCAATGAGCGGAACGCCGGCCCTGTTGAAATCGATAAGAGTGTCCTCGTCCTGGTCATGAATCATCTTGCCTGTATCTTCCTCTATATGAAGCCTTCGTATCCGTATTCTCTTTTTGTTTGACAGAATTATATAGCCCCTCTCAGCTATCGGTTTTTTAAATTGAGTTATCTGATACCCTTTGGGCAGGTCCGGATAATAATAGTTTTTCCGAGCGAATCCGCTCACAATGTTTATCTCGCAGTTTAAGGCAAGGCCTGCCCTAACCGCCTGTTTAACCACTTCAGAGTTCAAAGAAGGCATCGCTCCGGGGAATCCCATGCACACGGGACACACGTTTATGTTGGGTTTGTTTGAAAATTCGACTGCGCATCTGCAGAATATCTTGCTTCTGCTCTTCACCTGAGCGTGCACCTCAAGCCCTATTGTCGGTAGAAGATTACTCATTTTTGCTCCATATTTCTTCCGCTGTTGATGCGAATTCAAGAAGATTGTCGTCGTCATTTCTCTTAGCAACAAGCTGAATCCCGCAGGGAAGATTGTCTATGTATCCGCCGTTCAAGCTTATAGCGGGCACGTTCGACAGGTTTGCGAAAGCCGTAAGAGAGTCGGAGAGATGCATCTGAAGCGGACTTGTTGTTTTTTCGTCGAATCTGAACGGAAGAGTGAGAGATGTCGGCAGAACTATCGCGTCCACCTTTGTAAAAAGCAGGTCGATTTGATTTGCAATGTAATCCCTGAGTTTAAATGAAAGCTCATAGTATTCTCCATCTCTCTCTGTGAGAAAGTAGGTACCTATCAGAATTCTCCTTTTGACTTCGCTTCCGAATCCTTCACCCCTTACCGCAGAATATATCTTCCTCAGAGTTTTGCCCTCCTTGGGCTGGAGCCCGTATTTTATTCCGTCGAACCTCGCAAGGTTTGAAGATGACTCGCACATTGTCTGAATCTGGTATGTTGAAATCGATACGTCAATGAAATCCATCGCTACTTCCTCGAGAACAAAAGCATCCGAAAGCTGTGAGATTCTCTTTTCGTAAACCTCCCTGACCGGTCCATCCATGTGCTTTATTACAGAGATGTAGCCAATCTTCTTATAGTTTCTTTTGTCATTCTTCTTGTCTTCTATTGTCGAATCATGCTCGTCTCTTCCCCTCACTGCTTCAAAAGCGAGTTTAGAGTCGGCGACGCAATTTGATGCTATTCCCACAGTGTCGAGGGATGATGAAAATGCGGTGAGTCCGTACCTTGAAATTGTGCCGTAGGTCGGCTTGAAGCCCACACAGCCGCAGAATGAAGCCGGCTGTCTTATTGATCCGCCCGTATCTGAGCCGATTGATATGCAGGCATGGCCTGATGCGACTGAGGCGGCGCTTCCTCCGCTTGATCCGCCCGGCACATAATCTTTGTTTTTAGGGTTTTTTACAGGACCGAAATAGGATGTCTCGTTTGAAGAACCCATCGCGAATTCGTCCATGTTGGTTTTTCCCACTATGATCCCGCCCTTTTTCATTATCCTTTCCACTGCGGTCGCGTTGTACGGGGATATGAAATCGGAGAGTATCTTTGAACCGCAGGTCATACGTATGTTTTCAACAGCGATATTGTCCTTTATTGAAAAGAGAACACCGTCAAGTTCTGATAGGGGGTTGCCCTCTTTATACCTCTTCTCCGATTTATACGCCTCTTCATAGGCAATATTCTTTGTAAGTGTTATGTAATCATTGAGATCGTCATTCTCTATCATCTCATAGGTCCTGTCAAGAAGACTGACCGGACTCTCGGAGAGATTCTTATACCTTTTGACTGTTTCAAAGGAGTTCACTTATCCTCCTTTATCAGCTTCGGGACAAGGATATAGCTGTTTTTCTGCTTTTTCGCGTTCATCATCATCGTCTCCCTGTCAAATTTCCTTTCCGGTGCGTCTTCCGGCATCAGATCTATAAACTCCTTGAAATAGCGCCCCTCCGGCACCTCCTTGAGATTGACTTTATCAAGGGTATTCTCGATATTCCTGACAATCTCTTCAAGCTCGTTTAAAAACCTTTCTGTTTGTTCGTCATTGAGGCTCACAAAGGCAGTCTTTGCCAGCATTATGATTTTTTCTTTTTCCATTTATATCCTCTTCATGTTTGCATATTGCAGAAATATTTTTTTTGTCTCCCCGCTTATGAAACTCACCGTTGCAATTGTGTCCTCTCCCGACCCTTTCAGGTTTTTGATCACTCCCCTTCCGTAGAACGGGTGCTCCACCCTGTCGCCTGTTTTAAAGAGAGATTCTTTTCTATGGGGTCTCTCCGTCTCTTCCTCTCTCTTTGCTTCACTTTCAAACTCATTTCCTTCACGCACCGGATAAGCCGGTTTTATTCTCTGAGTATAGGACGGTACAAATTCATCGCCCTCAATCTCCCTGATGAATCTGGATATTACAGACATGGAGCCGGTTCCGTACCTTTTTCTCATAGCCGCGGAGGTTATGCAGAGGTTTTTCTTCGCCCTTGTCATTGCCACGTACATCAACCGCCTCTCCTCTTCTATTCCGTTTGGCGTCTCAAAGGAATTGTAGTGCGGGAAGACTCCCTCCTCAAGACCGGCTATGAATACGGTTTCAAATTCCAAACCTTTAGCATTGTGGACTGTCATTATAAGCACTGAATCCTTCTCGTCGTCGGCGTCGTCAATGTCAGTATAGAGGGATATCATGTCAAGGTATTCTGCAACGGATGCGTCATCATTCTTTTCGGAAAACTCCCTCACTGAATTGATCAACTCCTGTATGTTTTCAAGCTTTGAGATCCTTTCGATTTCATCAAGATTTGAGAAAATGGAGTGGTAGTCTGTGAGCTGAATCAGTTTTTCCACGCTCTCTGCGGCATTCTCCTTTGTCTTTTCAAGCTCTTCCATAAGATTTCTAAAACCCGCAATTCCGGCTGCGGCCTGCTTGGAGAGGTTTTCTTTGTACTCTTCAAACCTGAAAGCCGACTGGGTCAGCGTGATATTATTCCTTTCGGCAAATAACCTTATCTCCGCGACACCTCTCTCTCCAAGCCCCCTTCTCGGCACGTTGATTACTCTGTTGAAGGATACTGAATCAGCCGGATTGACAACAAGCGACATGTATGCGAGTATGTCCTTTATCTCCTTGCGCTCGAAGAATTTTATCGAACCCACCACAGTGTAGTTGATGTTTCTTTTTCTGAACTGCTCTTCAAAAGGCCTTGACTGCGCATTTGTCCTGTATAAGACGGCGAAATCTTTCAGCAAAGAATTGCCTTCTCTCCGTCTCTTCTCGATTTCTCTTGCTATAAAAGATGCCTCTGCCCTCTCGTCCTCAGTGAAAACAACCTTCACGTTCTCTCCGCCCTTCTTGTCGCACCAGAGGACCTTCTCTTTCCTGTTTTCATTGTTTGAAATCACTTTGTTTGCCGCTTCGAGTATCGCCTCTGTTGAGCGGTAATTCTGCTCGAGTTTCACAATCCTCGTCTTTTTGAAGTCGGTGTCGAACTTTAGAATGTTGCCCACCTCGGCTCCACGAAATCCGTATATCGACTGGTCATCGTCTCCGACGACTGTGATGTGATTGCTGTCTGAGTGCATAAGGCGGAGCATTACGTACTGCACGTAGTTTGTATCCTGATACTCGTCAACGAGCACGTATCTGAACATAGAATGGAGCTTCTCTCTGAAGAGCGGGTCTTTTTTCAGAATTGAGACGGTCTCAAGAAGAAGGTCGTCAAAGTCGAAGGCATTGTTTCTTTTTAAAAGTTCCTGATATTTTCTGTACACTAATGCAATGTTTGATTCCGTCGGATTTGATGCCTTCTGCGCAAAATCGTGAGTCGACACCATCGCATTCTTCATCTTGCTTATCAGTTTGCACGCGGATTTTGCATCCACAAGCTTGTCAAGCTCATTCTCTTCGATTATTTTCTTCACAAGGTGTCTTGAGTCATCCGAATCATAGATTGAAAAATTCTGGTCGCCACCCATCTCCCGCCTGTACATCTTTATTATTCTCACGCACATTGAGTGAAATGTGCCCACCCACATCCCTCTCACCGGTATTGAAGTGAGCGACTCGACTCTCTGCTTCATCTCGTTAGCCGCTTTGTTGGTGAAAGTCACTGCAAAAATATTATAAGGGGAAATTTTCATCTCCTGGATTAAGTAGGCGATTTTGTGCGTAAGAACGCGCGTCTTTCCAGAACCTGCTCCTGCGAGCACAAGAAGCGGCGAGTCAAAGTACAGAACCGCCTCCGCCTGCCTTTCATTGAGCTTTGACAGCATTATCGTCGTTGAATTCATGATTTGTAAAAGCTGTTGAACCATGAGTCGAATCTTTTCACGCCCTGAGCGAAATCCATCCTCGGCTGATATGAGAATGCGCTCTTTGCTCTGCTGATATCGGCAAATGTGCGCGCCATGTCGCCCCGTTTCCGCTCCTCTAAAGAGAAGGAGAAGGAAGGAAGGCGCCGGCGCACCTCAATCGCGACGTCCTCTGTTTTAACGGGATTTGATGAGCCTATATTGAAGGTTCTGATTCCCTTTGTGTCAAGAAGAAACTCGAATCCCTTTTGTATTCCCTGCACTCCGTCGTCAATGAACGTATAATCCCGCGAAGTGTTTTTATATATAACCGACTTGATGTTTTTCATGTGGTTGAGATAGAGCTTGTGCAGAAGGAGGTCGGGCCTCTGCCTGGGGCCATAGAGGGTGAAAAGGCGGAGAACAAGTATGTCAAGATTCATCTGTGAGGAGAAGAAAGCCGCCATAAGTTCGCTTTGCGCCTTAGTCATGCCGTACGGCGAGATTGGATTCATCGAATAAGATTCTTTGAAGGGCGCTCTTCTGCCTTCTCCGTACACTGAGGAGGATGAGAGAAAGAGAGTTTTTTTGACGTTGTTTTCCACTGCCGCAGAAAAAACATTCAGAGTACCCTCAACATTCACTGAGAAATACTCCTTTTGATGTTCAAACGACTGCTGAACGCCCGCCATTGCGGCGCAGTGTATTACAGCATGCGGCTTCACCTCTCTGAATATCCTCTTCATAGAAAAGTAATCCCTAATGTCGCAGTTGAAGATGTTCTGCACTCTGTCTTTTTTGAGGATTGAAGAGCTTATTTCAAGATTTTTCAGCTTTTGCTTTATGTCATAAAACGGAATGAAATTGTCCAGTATGTAAATGTCATATTTTTTCCTCATTGAGTCATATACGGAGCTTCCGATAAAACCCGCGCCGCCCGTAATAAGTATCTTTAATTTCATATCTTTTTATATTATCAAAATATACGATTAAGTCAACAACCACTCTTCACGCCCTATTGATGTTTTTCGCTCAACCCGCAATTGATTTTATTCTTTTACCCTTCGCATTTAACCAATGATTCGTTTTCTTCGCGCAGAATCAAATCAATTAAGGATTAAAATGTCATGAAAACCAATTCCCATACCAAGACAAGATAGCTGCGGGGGATAACATTTCATCAAAAAGTGCGGCAAGTCAATCCTTTTAGGGTATTTAGAGGAGGTAAAACTTAGGGACGGTGGTTTCAAAAAGCTGGGTTTTTATTGATAGATGCTTCACAGATAAATATCCATAGTCCAATATCTATAGTCAATTAACCGAAGAAACAAGAGTAAGAACGAATAGAGGCGTTCAGATACTGAAAGGGCGACCAGTTATTATTCGACCAGGAATTTTACCTTGTCGAGGAGGAGGGTGTCGGAGTAAAGCTCAATCGTATGCTCTCCCTTCTTGAGAGTGAAGAAGATTCTCTTCTCCTCTCCGACTTCTTTACAGACCAAAGAGTCAATCACCACTCTTGCATCCTTCCTCTCCCCTTCTATCACCACTTCAACCATCTGGCGCTTGATGTCAAGGTCATTATCTATCACAAATACGTCGCCATTGTCAGGATACTTTATTTTCTGTCTTCTTTCATTTGCATTCAAGCACTCTTTGCACTCAATTGCGTTTCCGGCATAAACATATTCTATTTTTGTCTTTTCGCAGCAATCGGACGCCAAAAGACCGCTTTTTAAGCATACTTCTTCTCTTGCAACAGAATCCGGCACTTCAGGATACTTACCCACGTCATAATATTTTGACAGAGTCATTACTGCATTCCTAAAGAGAGGCCCGGCGCCGGTCATACCCGAGACCCCCACCATGGGCGACTGGTCATTGTTTCCTGCCCACACTCCTATCACGTATCTGTCTGTGAATCCTATCGCGAAATTGTCCTTGTAATTTTTCGAAGTGCCTGTCTTTGCTCCGACGTAAAATTTGAACTTGAATGGATTTTCTCTGTCAAAAGCAGGATACCTCGCGTCATTGTCCGCCAGTATGTCTGCTATAACGAATGAAGCCCAATCTGGGAGGATCTTTCTTTTTTTGCTCTTTTCAATTTGCACAATCTTTCCGTTTTCCAGCATATATGAATCCAGTATCTGCGGACTTGTCTGAAACCCCCTGTCTGCAAATACGGTATATGCTGAAACGAGTTCAAAGAGTGATGCTGACATACTCCCGAGAGTCAATGCCACTCCAAAATCTGATGGCGCCTTGCCGTGGGTTTCGAAGTTCATTCTGCCGAGAATGTCAAAGAGCTTATTTACACCTATCGAATCTAGGACCTTGCACGCAGGCACGTTGTACGAACAGGCGAGCGCCTGCCTGAGCGACACTGGTCCGTGAAACTTAAAATCATAATTTTCCGGTTTGAAGTCGCCCCAGATTTCCCTGAAATATGTAGGTTCGTCTATTATCACGGAAGAGGGCAAGTAACCGTTCAGGAGTCCGAGTCCATATGTAAAGGGCTTTAACGAGGATCCGGGAGAACGCATTACGTAGCATGCATTGTACTGGCCGTCTATATTTTCGGAAAAGTAATTCTTTGACCCTATCATTGTCAGAATATCCCCTGTGCGGCTGTCAGCAATTATAAGCGCGCAGTTGGTCACGTTCATCTTTTCAAGAGGGTCAATCGACGTTCTGGCAATCTCCTCAAGCTCTCTTTGAAGATTATAATCGGCTGACGTGAATGCCTTTATCCATTTTTTTCCTTTCAGCTCCAGTATCACCCTGTCGCACAAATGCGGAGCTGTAAAGACAAACATTTCTTTTTGCACAACAGGATTCTCTGCTTTTGCGAGGTCTTTATCCTCATACGACACAAGGTTTGTTTCATTCATTTCCTCTATAAGCCTATCAGCCATTTTTTTGTTGTCTTTGTTTATGAGGGGATTGTAAAGAGATGGCGCCTGAAGGGTCACTGCAAGCATAGCACTCTCTTTTAAGGACAGGGAGGTGGGAGATTTTGAAAAATAGCTCATGGATGCCGAACTCAAGCCGTAGAGTGAATTGCCGAAATAAACTCTGTTAAGGTATAATTCAAGAATCTCTTCTTTTGAAAAATGCATTTCAAGCTTTAAGGCGTACAGTGACTCGAGGAGTTTTCTTACCAAGCGCCACTGATTCAGAGAATAGATTATTCGCGCCGTCTGCATTGTTATGGTAGATGCTCCGGAGACTATTTTCTTTTTTTTGACGTTCTGAATCACTGCTCTTGCAAGTGAGAAGAGATCTATTCCGGAGTGCGAATAGAATCGCTTATCCTCTTTTTCAACAAAGCATTTCACTGTGTACCCCGGTATTGATTCTATATTCACCCACGAAGAGACGAAATATTCGGATGACTGGATCTCCCTGAGAAGCACATTGTTTCTGTCATAAATCTTCCTTGTCAGGGATTTTGCCCCTTTTGCTTTCTCCTTGTCTATGGGATAGGCAAAAAATCCCCCAAGCAGAGCAAAAAACAGCAGTGATCCAATAAAAAAAAACTTTACTTTACTTCCACCCATCTTGATTCAGTCGAACCGTAATTAAGAGGAGAGTACATCTCCTCCGCCTTTGTGGTAGGCATGTAGTATTTTCCCTGATATATCGCTTTGACGATATATGTCTGGGTGTACTCTCCTTTCGGTAGCCAATCGGCGAAGAGAAGGTATCTGTCAAAGTATTTTTCCCTGTGATTGAAATTTCCGAACCACAAGCTGTAATCCGACTCATAACTGTATTCATTGTTTTCAGAGTTGAACTCGCTTGTGACAAAGTCGGAATTTACTATCTCAAAACCTGCAGGCACAGGGTCGTCAACAACTACATACATCCTCTCGCTCTTTGTCTTTACGTTGAGAGTAATTTTATACAGCATTCCCCTTAAAAATTCCTTATTGTCATGCTTGTACGGAGTCATCGTCTTTGTCACTTCAAAACCGTTGTCAATCTGCTTTTGCTGGAAAGGAGAGTCGTATGAAACGAGGATTTTGTAAAATAGTCTTCCCTCGCCCTCCTTCTTTATGCTTACGTTTTTCTTTGCATTTCCATCTGTTTCAAAGAAGGTTTCCTGCTGAGAAAGAGAATATCCCTTGAAAACCTGCTCGAAAATTTCTTTTTTGTCTATGCTCAAAGACGCTGTGAAATCAGGCCTGGCCGATTCAAACGTCCTGAAATACTTTTCAAGGGCGAGAATAACAAAGGCATTCTCCTGTGTGGATGACCAGTGCCCTCCGGCCGTGCGTCTCTTCAAGAGCCAGAAAATAAACTTTTCAGGGTCATTCATGCTCTTTCCCGTATCTTCAAGCATGGCAAATAAGAGCAGGGCTGTTGTCTTGACAGACGAACCGTATATTTCATCAAACATTGATTCATTGCAGTCAAAATATGCATACATTCCCTCATATTGAGAGAGAACGGATATTCTCTGCAGGACCCTCTCTTTGACATTCTCATAATTCTTTGAATCATGAGTGAGAAGAAGCAGCCATGCGAGAGCTTCGCCGTCCAACTGCTCGATTCTACCCGCATACTGCTGAACGTATGATTCATAATTCATACCAGCTGTTTTCATAAGATAAACGGCAAACACCTTTGTGGCCTCAAGAGCCGACTTTGAATAATAATCATAATAAGGAGAATTGTTTTTCCCTCCGGCAATATCCGATACATACTCCTTTGCTTTTTTATAGACATTATCGCTCACTTTATAGCCATTCCGTTTGGCATAGAGCATTATATAGAAAACATAATTTGTGAGATATGAGCTTGACGGATCTCCCTGGTGCGCCCAGATCGAGAATCCTCCGTTTGACTGCTGGTAGCTCGAAAGATTGTTCAGATAATCCTGAACAATTGACTTTATCTTTGACTGCTTTATGTCGCCGATATTGAACTCATTTATTATATCCTCTCCAATTATCAGAGGGAAGACCTTTGACGTCTGCTGTTCCAGACAACCGTACGGATATCCGAAGAGGTACTTTGCCGCCTCTTTTACATCAACCATTCCGCTTGAAGAGAATGAAGCTGAAACAGTTGCATCTGGAATCGACGAAAGGTCGATGATATGGGTCTTTGATTTTTCCTCAGTTGATTCGTATATTCCGGCAAAATGGATGAGGGGGTTCTTCCTCACCGGCAGTTTCACAAGAAGGTTGTCCTCTTCTTCTCCCAAAGAACCTTTGAATTTCAGAAAGACAGTGTCTTTGTCAGTATCAATCTTGAATCTGTACAGGACTTCTTTCTTTTCATTTACTCCGAGAGTTCCCTTCGGATTGTACTCTTCTGCGATCAAAGCTCCGTCTGCAGAGCATTCGACTCTGTACTCTCCGGATTTCTTAGTCATATTGACAGCCACGACTCCGCCTGTGAATTCGTCCCCATTTCTGACAAAATTCAAAATAGATGGATTTATCATGAAATCCTTGCTCACCGTAAAGTCCTTCTCTCCGCTTCCAAAGTCACTCTTCCCGCACGAAACAACCATTATCCTGAAAGATGTGAGATTGTCCG
>JAQVDU010000010.1 GCA_028698175.1 bacterium
AAACTTTTAAGACAGGCTTTTGCTGTTGCAAAATACGGTGTTAAATATAATCCTGATTATTATAATACTATTATGCAAACCTCTTGACAAAAAGCACAGTACATTGCGAGCGAAGCGCGGCAATCTCTATGCTTCTATTCGCTCTTACCCTTAAAATTCACATTTTTCACTCCCCCCGCCTTATACTTGATGACAAGCACTATTTCTTGAAACTAATAGGATGGAATATTTCAAAAGGAATTTTAATATTACAATATTAAGTTTAAGTAAACTCACACTTGAATAATTATTAAAAACACTTATAATTAAAATATGCCTCTTTCAAAATTGAATAAGATAGAGATTATTCAAGGGGATTGCCTTGAAGAACTTATAAACATTCCTACAAATTCAATTGATCTGATTTTTACCTCTCCACCTTATGCTGACAGAAGAAAAAACACTTACGGTGGAATTAGCCCTGTTAAATATGTAAAATGGTTTATGCCTATAGCGAAAGAATTAAAAAGGGTATTAAAACCTGAAGGGACATTCATCCTTAACATAAAGGAAAAGGCAGAGAATGGAGAAAGAAATACTTATGTTTTGGAATTGATTTTAGAGATGAAAAAAATGGGATGGTTATGGACAGAAGAATTCATATGGGTGAAAAAGAATTGTTATCCAGGAAAATGGCCGAATAGATTCAGAGACGCTTGGGAGAGAATAATTCAATTTAATAAAAATGAGAAATTTGCTATGTATCAAGAAGAAGTTATGGTTCCTGTTGGAGATTGGGCAAAGACCAGATTAAAAAATCTGAGTCCAACTGACAAAATCAGAGATAATTCCAAAGTCGGTAGCGGATTCGGTAAAAACATATCTAATTGGATTAACAGAGAAATGGTATATCCCACAAATGTCATTCAATTGGCGACAGAATGTTCAAATAAGAATCATAGTGCAGCTTTTCCAAAAGCCTTGCCTGAATGGTTTATTAGACTGTTCACAAAAGAGGGTGATGTTGTTCTGGATCCTTTCGTTGGATCTGGAACCACTCTTTTCGCAGCTTATGAATTAAGAAGAAACTCGATAGGAATAGAAATTGTGCCTGAGTATTGTGAAATAATAAAGAATAAAATAGAGAAACATAACGATAGAGTGCTTTGATATGGGAGGTATTAATGAAGAAGCTGAAATTAGAGGATGTTTTTACCTATGTTGAAAGTGAAATCGGAATTTTTCATGAAAAGAGAAATGCGAACCTAAAAACACTCAAACTTACAACTATATTAAATCGAAAGAATCCTTATCTTTTCAAAGCCAAGAATATTCTTACTGCCCACGACCTTGTTAAAACACTATTGGATGCACATTTGTCATCGCAAGAGGAGACTCTTTTTGGCGATTGGCTTGAGGGACTTGCTATTTTTATAAACGGAAAAGTCTATAATGGCTCGAAATCCGGTATACCGGGGATAGATTTAGAATTTACCGATAAAGGTATTCGTTATATTGTTAATATCAAATCCGGTCCAAATTGGGGAAATAGCAGTCAGATAAAAAAAATGAAAAGCGATTTTGGGTCTGCCATAAAAACTTTAAAAACGAGTAATTCAAGATTAAATGTAATTGCTGTGAATGGTTGTTGTTATGGTAAATCGCAGGAAGGGATGATAGAAGGACTTTACTACAAGTTTTGTGGTCAAAAGTTTTGGGAGTTTATATCTAACAACAAGAATCTATATTTAGATATAATTAAACCTCTTGGATATAAAGCCAAAGAAAAGAATGAATCATTTGAAAAAGAATATTCAAAAATAATAAACAGATTCACGTTGGAATTCAGCAAGGACTTCTGTAAAAACAATGAAATAAACTGGGAAAAAATAGTAGAAATGAATTCGTCAGCTAGAAAATTAGTAAAATAATCAGTCTATGGATGGCGCTCATCAAGTAGTAAATTGCCAGTTTAGATAGTAAACGCATATATTTTTACTGTTTTAGAATTCAACGCAAAATGAAAGTTGGGAGAGATGGTTGACAATTGCAAAAACGGCTTAACCTTCGCGCGATAACAACAAATATGGGCGTTCAGAATGTTTATACAGTACGATTGATCAAATGCTTAGGAAAGTTAAACCCCCCCTTTTTCGCTGAACCACGTCTTGATTTTACCAGTTTTAGTGATATAATTAAAATAGGGATAAACAATTCGGAGGAAAGATTGATGGAAAGCCTTGGAAAAACCAATTCATCAAAACATCATTTTAATAATTGTGCAGAGTGTTCTGACTATTTTCATTGTGTAGCAGTAGAAAAATTAAACTCTAAAAGCAAAACTCATTTAAAAGAAATTGAAATTGTGGAGAAGAGATGAAAAAATTTTAAAGGGGTCCAGAGTGCTATTTTCTGAGAGACATGGATTTAAAGAACCAAGAAAAATTATTCAAAAAGAGAGTATGGATGCTGCACTTATTAATGGATTATGGAACTGTTTGATTACAAAACAACTTTATTTTCAAAATTATTATTTATTTAAAGAACCTAGACTCAAATCTTTGGCTGTTTCATTATGGAGTAATTATTTTAAGAATACTTTAGATAGTATTCCGGAAAAATGTGATGTGTTAGTAGATTCACTCAAA
Organism: bacterium; assembly: GCA_028698175.1. Classification (GTDB taxonomy): domain Bacteria; phylum Hydrothermota; class 32-111; order 32-111; family 32-111; genus UBA2202. Next base: position 2,628 of record JAQVDU010000010.1, read on the forward strand.
AAGCATTTTTACTCCTCTCCTTGGTATGAAAAATACGACTTCATTGAATTCATAATAAAAAATGAAGAAACTGAATATAAAAAGAGAAATTTAACACAAGAATGCAATAAAATTCTTGAAAGAGAGATGTCTGCATTTAGAATTATAGAAAATCAAATTGTATCAATCACAGAAGAACAGGAAATGATTTCAATTGAATCAGCATTAAATGATAAGTCAATAGATTCTTCTACAAAAGAACATTTAAGTAATGCGCTTGAAAAACTATCAGACAGAGTTAATCCCGACTATAGAAATTCTATAAAAGAATCAATAAGTGCAGTCGAAGGCATTTGCAATATACTGGTACCCGGAGATAGCTCAAAAACACTAGGAAAATGTATCAAACAATTAAAAATTGAAAAAGATATTCATCCATCATTACTAGAAGGGCTTAGTAAAATATATGGTTATACAAGTGATTTTGGAGGAATAAGACATGCTTCAACGGATGGAAAAAAAGTAGATTTTGATGATGCAAAACTTATGTTAGTTCTGTGCTCAGCATTTGTAAACTATTTGATAGGTAAGTTAGGAAAAACGAGTTAGTGATTAGAGGTAAAACAAGAAAGTCTATTAAGTCCGTAAAAATTAATTGAAAAGGAGATTACATGGATTATGTTATTGAAGTGTTGAATTCAAAGATGGTCGGTAGTAGTAAAGAAGCACTGATTGAAATTGTTTCGACACATCTTTCTATATCAGAAGAAACTGCGAATATAATTGTTAACAATTCTCCATGTATTATCTCTGGTATTAGATCAATAGACTTATTAGACAAATTAGTTAATGCATTAAAGACAGGTGGATTCAGTGTAAAGATTGTGAATGATAGAGATGACAAAAAAAAGAATATTGATTTAGATGGGTTTATTGACTATTACGAGATTTTGGAGATACATTCAAATGCTTCATTCGAAGAGATAAGGAAATCTTATTATAGACTTTCTAAAGAATATCATCCTGATAAATTTATTAATAAAGAATTCAAAAAAATAAATCATCAGATTCAACAAACTATAAATGAAGCCTACGCTGTGTTAAAAGACGCTAATCGTCGCAATGAGTATGATGAAAAATACCATTTATTTCTAAATAACCCTGAAGGTAAAGAGGCTTATTTAAGCTCGCAAAAGGAATTTAAGATTGCGATGATTCTTCTTTCAAAAAACGAAATTAATTCTGCAATAGATTCATTAAATAGAGTACTAGCTATATATCCACAACATCATGAAGCAAGAATGTTGTTGGCGTTTCAATATCTTAGCAAGAAGGAGTATGAAAAAGCTAAAACTACAGCTATGTACTTACTCAACAACAAGGATTTTAGAAACAGATGTATATTTGTATTAGCTTTAGTTAATATTTACTCTGAAGAAGGTAGCATAAAGGAAGCTAAAGCACAAATAGATACTTTGTTAGCAGAAGTACCCGATGAATCATATTCTCATTATGTAAAAGGTTTGGCAAATTATTTTGAAGGTAACCGAATGGAATCCATTAAATACTTGAAAAAAGCAAATCTCAAACATCCACACGACGAGGACATTCAACAGGCTTTAATAACAATATATATGGATATTCATGACTTTAGAAATGCAGGAAAGATGCTAAATAAAATATTAAGCAATTATAAAGGAATGGCTGATTTTGATAAGTTCGTTGAAAGTCAAAAGAGGGAATATAAACATATTGCAGAGCTTGTCAGAACAGCTAATAAAATAGGAAATCGCCTTCCTGGAGACACTACTAATCCAATAAAGTATGTAGCTGCATTTATTTTATGTTTTATTCCGCCTTTTTTTATTGGTATAATTTTACTAATATCTCATATTGTTTTTGATAATAAAAGTAAAAAAGAATTCAATGAGTATATTGAAAGTTTTCATTTAAAGAGGAACATCCCATTACCCTCACTAGAAGAATTGAATCCAACAGATACGTCTTTTTGCTTAACATGTTCATACTTAGGAAAATCAGTCTTTGGAGATGGTAAATGTACGCAAATGAATAAAAATATCTATTTCAATGAATCTATGAATCCATGCAAAGGTTTCTTTTTCTATACAAATCCTATTGAGATAAATGGTGTTGAACAGGGTGATAACTATACTAAGTCCACTTAACAGGAGCCGAGAGAAGGAGAAATATGGGACGGTGCTTGACATTTGACATTTTCAACAGAAGAATCATTAGTCAAGAGACGCCATAAGCCATGTGCCTTGTGCCGGGGCAGGAAATACAAGAACAAAACAAAAACAAGAGACCGATGGGAAGCATATATACGGCGATATATGGGGACGGTGGTTTCAAAAAGCTGGGTTTTCGGTGATAGATTCTTCACATAAGAACAGATAGATGGGGACGGGATAGATGGGGATGGTGCTTTACTTCTTGACTTCTTCAAAAAAAGAAGTTACGAGTTCCGAGAATAAACATCGCTGGTCTAAAATCGCTAGTCCATTATCCAAAGAAACAAAAACAAGAGACCGATGAGAAGCATAGAGATTGCTTCTTCGAGGACTCATCGTAATCACAGACAAAAAGAGTATGCTTGTAAAGACAATTCGGATGAAGATAGTGATGTTGATTTTTAGCTGTTAAGGGATATAATTACGAAAATGGGATAGATTTTAAAAAGCCGGAGGAATGATTGATAGGGAATGGAGAGAATCGAAAATTGAAGGAGCGACACAATGGTCTTGAAGGTAGGAGTCTTAATTTGTGAGAGCTGAATTTCAAATATTAGTTATTCCATTTCTCAGAGAAATAAACGGCAGAGCGAAATTTGTGGTATTTAAGCGAAGCGATGATGGAAGCTGGCAGTTTATAGCAGGCGGCGGAGAGGATAATGAAACTCCTTTGGAAGCCGCCAAGAGGGAGACAAAAGAGGAGTCTGGACTGGAATCTGAGAAGTATTACAGGCTGAAAACAATGTCAATGATACCGATTGATTGTTTCAGAGAACATCGGAACAAGAAGAATCTTTATGTTATTCCGGAGCACTGTTTTGCGGTGGAGATAGAACATGAGAATATCACAATTTCAAAGGAGCATACGGAATACAAAATATTGAACTACGAAGAGGCGTTCCGATTGCTGAAATATGACGGAAATAAAACTGCTTTATGGGAGCTGAACGAAAAACTTAAATCGGGAAAACTATCTAGTCAAATAAAATATAGAGAAAATAATTATGCTTTTATAGACAGTCAAAATCTTAATTTAGCAATTAGAGATTTGAATTGGACACTTGATTTCACAAAATTCAGAATATATTTGAAAGACAAGTATCATGTCACTAAGGCCTTTTTGTTCATAGGTTATATTCCCTCAAACCAGAATCTTTATACAAAACTTCAAAATGACGGATATACTTTAGTGTTCAAAAACACATTGACTCTGCCAAGCGGAAAACCTAAAGGAAATGTCGATGCTGAGCTGGTTTTACAAACTATAATAGAAATTGAAAATTATGATAAAGCTGTTATTGTATCAGGGGACGGAGATTTCTATTGTCTTGTTGATTATCTCATTAGAAAGAACAAATTGGAAAAACTATTGATACCGGATAGAGCAAGTTATTCTACATTATTCAAGAAACTTCAGAAATACATCTCATTCGTAAGTGATTTAAAAGAAAAATTGGGCTATAAATAATTAAGAGGCATTAACTCGGGACAAAACCCTTTGTCTAGCCTCTAATCGTGATTAAGAAGAATATAAATCAAATTTCCAGAAAAGTCAAGAGGGATAAAAGGCTCTGTGTGCCTTGAGCCGTGGGCAAAAACAAGACAGTTTATAGTTAATGGTTGATGGTGGGAGAGAAGAAAAGGCAAAACAGTACGTAGTACGCTGGTAAAATACAAATAAAACAAACAAAATTCAGGGGGAGGGGAAAGCTCCCCTTTTGTCTGTTTGTTTGATTGAAATAAACAAGGGTGGGGATATTTTGGGATTTGTTTATTGACCTGAATATATATTTTTGATAATATTAAAAGATAATTGAAAATTCGGAGGTATTTGATGAAAGAAATATTATCAGGAAATGAAGCCGTTGCACGCGGCGCCTTTGAAGGCGGGCTCCATTTTGCATGCGCATATCCGGGCACTCCCTCGACGGAGATTCTGGAGAACATGGCAAAATACAAAGAGATTCACTCTCAGTGGTCTGTGAACGAAAAGACCGCTCTGGAGACTGCTCTCGGAGCATCATTCGGCGGGATGCGCGCCCTCGTGGCAATGAAACACGTGGGGCTAAACGTTGCGGCTGACCCGCTCTTTTCGGCGGGTTACATAGGCGCAAAGGGCGGATTCGTCATAATAACAGCCGATGATCCCGGAATGCACTCATCGCAAAATGAGCAGGACAACAGGAATTATGCGAGAGCCGCAAAGATTCCCATGCTTGAACCGTCTGATTCGCAGGAGGCAAAGGAGTTTACAAAGCTCGCCCTCACAATGAGCGAAGAGTTCGACACTCCGGTGCTTCTGAGGCTGACCACGAGAATTTCCCACTCAAAGTCGATAGTAGAGCTAGCAGAAAGGGAGACGATAGAGGTCAAGGGATACGAGAAGAACGTCAAAAAGAATCTCGTTATGCCTGCCCACGCAAGAGTGCTGCACAAAAAAGTTGAAGAGAGGCTTCTTAAATTAAAGGAGCTTTCAAACGACTTCAAGTACAATTTCATAGAGTATAAAAACAAAAATGTCGGGATAATAACTTCGGGAATCTCATACCAGTACGTAAAAGAGGCGATGCCCGACGCATCGGTGCTGAAGATAGGGCTCACATGGCCGCTTCCCGAGCGCCTCATACGCGAGTTCGCCGAAAAGGTGGACAAACTCTACGTTGTTGAGGAGAATGACCCGTTCATTGAGACCGAAGTGAAGGCAATGGGTATAAAGATAACGGGGAAGGAGATAATACCGATAGTGGGAGAGCTGAATACGAGGATAGTGAAGGAATCATTCAAAGTAATAGAGCCGTACAAGCTCAAAGAGACCTCGGAAAAGTCGCCCGGCCGTCCGCCGGCACTCTGCCCCGGATGCCCGCACTCATCGGTCTTCTATGCCATAAACAAACTGAAGCTCATAGCTACGGGAGACATAGGATGCTATACTCTTGGAGCGCTTCCTCCTCTCAATGCCATGGATACGTGCGTCGACATGGGCGCCTCCATTACAAACGCGATAGGACTCGAGTATGCGCTCAAGGGGCGCGACAAGAGGAAGATCGTGGCAGTGATAGGCGATTCGACGTTCTTTCACTCGGGAATAACCGGACTCATAGACCTTGTCTACAACAAGGGAACCTCGACGGTGATAATACTTGACAATTCAATCACAGCAATGACGGGGCATCAGGAGAATCCTGGCACCGGAAAGACTCTCATGGGAGAGGATACTCCGAAGTTTGACCTCGTGAATCTCGTGAAAGGCCTCGGCATAGAGGATGTCTATACAGTCGACACATACGACCTTGATGCAGTGACCAACCTCATAAAGCGCGAGACTGAGAGGGATAAACCGTCGGTTATTATAGCAAGAAGGCCGTGCATACTCCTTCCGGAGATGAAGAAGAAGAAATTCGACAGGTATGAGATAGACGAGGCGAAGTGCACGGGGTGCCAGATGTGCGTGAAGCTCGGCTGCCCCGCAATATCCTTCGACAAAGAGAAGAAGAAGGCGCACATTAACGAAACACTCTGCGTCGGATGCTCGCTCTGCTTCCAGATATGCAAGTTCGGCGCAATAAAAAAGGTTAAAGGAGAATAGAATGAACACAAAGATAATAATTGCGGGAGTGGGCGGTCAGGGAATCCTTCTCGCGAGCGACATACTCTGTGAAGTAGCTATGAAATCAGGCCTTGACGCGAAGAAGAGCGAAGTTCACGGAATGAGCCAGAGAGGCGGAGACGTCGTTTCCCACGTGATTTTCGGAGATAAGGTTTATTCGCCTCTTATCTCATACGAAGAGGCGGATGTTATTCTCGCATTTGAGCAGGTTGAGGCGCTTAGAAATCTTGATTATCTTAAAAGCGACGGAGTTATAATAGTGAACAAAGCGAAGATACTTCCCGTTCCGGTCGCCTCCGGCCTTGCCGATTATCCAAAGGATCCCATAGGCGAGGTTAAAAAATTCGCGAAAAACACAATAGTGATTGACGCCGAGGAGATAGCAAAGGAGCTGGGAAATTCAAGGGTGATGAATGTTGTTCTGCTCGGAGTAATGGCAAAGAATGTCAGGAGCATAGATAAAAACATCTGGATTGAAACCCTTAAGGAGAGTGTGCCCCAGAAGACAATAGACGTTAACGTCAAAGCATTCGAGAGGGGATACAGCTACTCTTAATCTATGAAAATCCTTTACGGGATTGCAGGGCACGGAAACGGCCACATAACAAGAAGCTCATATGTAGTGCGTCTTCTTGAATCCAAGGGACACAAAGTCAAGATTCTCACCTACGGTCAGGGCATAAAGTATATAAAGAATTCAGGCGAGGATTTTGATTATGTCGACATATCGGGTTTTGACATCTACTACAGAGACGGAATAGTGAGGAACTACAAAACCTTCTATGAATTCATAAAAAAACTTCCGCTTAATTCTGCAAAACAGCTTCTCATATTTTTCAAGATAATCTATGATTTCAAGCCCCATATCGTGATCTCGGATTTTGAACCGTTTTCACAGCTTGCCGCAAAGTCGATAGGGATACCCCTTGTAGACATTGACAACAACATCGCAGTCAACATAGTCAAGGAGAATCCGGAAGATGCGTCCGTTCTTGAAAAATTCTATACAAAGGGCACTGTCAATCTTTTTGTCAGAAAGGCGAAATACCACTTTCTTCTCTCATTCGCGCCCGACTACATAAACGTGGATGAAGACAAAAAATACAAGCTCATAATAGTGCCGCCGATAATCAGAACCGAAATACTTGAGGCGAAGAAGATTGTCGAAGACAGAAAATTCATACTCATCTATCAGACGTCCGACAGTCTCGCCGAAAGGATAGAATCTTTGAGCAGAAAATTCAAAGACGTCGATTTCGTGGCATACAGAGTGAATCTGAAAGAGAGTTCCAATCTCAAAGTCAAAGGTTTTCAGAAAGATGAATTCATAAAAGACCTTGCTTTGTGCTCGGGAATAATTACAAACGGAGGATTCACCCTCATCAGCGAGGCGATATACCTTGGCAAGCCGATTTACTCTGTACCCATAAGCGGCCAATACGAGCAGAGGGTAAACGGATTTTTGGTGGAGAAGTGCGGATACGGGCTCACCTCAAAAGAGTTCAGCGAGGACAGGTTCAGGGAGTTTCTTGAAAGAGTGAGCGAATTTAAAAAGAATCTTTCCCTGTATTCGCAGAATCAAAACAAGGATTTTGAAAGAAAACTTATAGGCGCAATAAATCTGGTGAACAAAAACCTTCCCACAAGATACTATGACCAGATACTCACCTCTCTGATACCGATAATTCACGTGACTGCATTAAAGTTTTTCTTTTCCAAGGTGATTCCCCTCTACAAGAAACAGATAGTGAGAATCAAAAGAAAATTTTAATTCTCCTGAGATTCAATTTTTTTCTTTAATGATTCGACTTTTTTATAGTACCACTTAAGAGCATTTTCATTGTCATTCAGCAGTTCGTAAGCGGCGGCCATCTCCTCTTCAGGAAGCTGTTCTTCGTCTTTTTCTTTCGGCGGTTTCTTTTTTGAAAATATCCTTTCAAGAATCTCATAAACATTTTCCTCGACCCACTTTTCCTCTATGAGTTTGTAGCACAATGTTTCCGCCTCATCATTTCTGTTGAGGCCTTCAAGACAGATGGCCTTCATGTGCCACGCCTTTAAGCGGTTATCGTCATTCTCAATCTCTTCAAGTATATTCAAAGCTTCGTCGAAGAGCTTCTGGCTGATGAGTATTTTGGCGGCGGTTATAGTCTTGAACATCATCCCATCTCTGACTGCTGCTCTTCCGAATTCTTCGTGCAGTAAAATTTGAATCTGAATTTCTGATCTTTATGAACCGCGCATTTGAAGCAGAGGCATTCCTTCTCATCCGTTATACACCTGCTTCCGGATATCGTGGGAAGGCAGTATCCGCCGACTTCGCCGCAGTCGCTGAATGATTCGCATTTTCTGCAGATGCACTTTTTTAAAAGAGTGGCTTCATCGATGCGTTCTTTATCATCTTTGTTTTTCATGCATCCTCCTTTGAAAAGGATTATAGTAAGAGTATAAGCAAAAGTCAATTTATAAAAAAAGGGGAGTTTAAAACTCCCCTTTCAGCAGGAAAATGATGTCATTTAATAATATCGTACCTGTGCTTCTCTGTTTTATTGAGAAGCAGATAGTATGTACCGCTTGGAAGATTTTTTGTGTCGATTATTCTGACGTCATCGGGAAAGCTTATTCTCTTTCCGGACACGTCGAAAAGCTCTGCGCTCTCTATAAGGGAATCGGTTATCTTTATTGAGCTGCCCTCCAAGACAGGCTTTGAATAAGATGATATAATTCTCTCTCTGGCGATTACGGTTTTTTCCGTCATAGTGAATGCTACAACCTCATAATCGAATTTGCCGGTCTTGCCAAGCTTGTCAATGAATTTTCCGCTTGCCGAAGGGGACTCATAGACAATTTCGTTGTTTCTTGATATCTGCACCCCGACATAGTGGGATGAACAGTCAAAATCTATCGAAGCTTCATGCTTGTCATTGTCATAATCAATGAACGAGTTGGCGTACATTGAACCCGTGAGAGTCGTCTGGCCGTATATGAAATTCGTCCATGGCCAGCATGCCCCGTTTGTCGAGCCGTTGTAAGCGGAGCTCGCCCCCCAGGGATGCGTTGCGGCGTCATACTCTGCTTCAAAGTAATAAATATTCGCATCGTCCGGAAGATATATGCCAAGACCCTTTGCATTGCTGAATCCCGCCTGCCAGTCCTCAGGATTCATTTTGTCTATTATCGCCATTATGTTTACCGCATAACTTTTGACTCTCGCTCCTATAGTTCCGTTGGCATTCAGAAGAGAACAGAAGTGGTAGATGTCCTTGAAATCCTCATAGAATGTGCCGGAAGACATCTCCTGAGCTCCGTCAATGCATGCTTGAACGTCAGATGCACCCCTTCCTCCTTCGTCGACTATAAGATACTGGGCAAGCGAGAATATCTGGCTTTTAAGATACACAAACTCCGCCCTTGATATCCCGTTCTCCGCTTTCATGTCATTCACCACGTTGTAAGTCAGGGTATTGGCAGTTGAGGTGCCGTAGTATGTTTTGTAATCATTCACTATTAAGTGCCCAAGCCATGCGTGAGATGTGGGCGCGCTTGTGGCGAGAGAGAGTATGAAATCATCATAGTACCATCCGGCGAAGGGTATGTTGGCCTCAGATACGACCATCATCTGCGAGATATCGTACATATCCCAGAGAACCTCCATGTAAGCCATTACGCACATGTCGCAGCCTATGAAATAAAAATCTTTTCCCAGCTGAGCTCTCGCTCCCTCCAGAGCATCCCTCCACTCGCCGGATGCTCCGCTCATGAAGTCATCGTCGGTTTCGTCACTCATTCCGCCTTTAAGAGGCAAATCTCCTTTTGCCCATCCGGCGCCGTGGTTCCACATTATCAGGCCGTAGTTTGTCGCCTTGTAATTTTTATCGACCCAGTCGGCGAAATTTATAAGAGTCGTCGGGTCAGCCATGTTCTTTTCGCCCAACACAACGGCCGCGAGGTCATTTATTTTTCCGTCCGTTCCGCTTCCTCCCCCGGTCAGATGGTAATACCTTGTGTCTGTGCGCGTCCCGCCGTCATCAACATAGCCTCCGTAAGAAGCGTGTCCGTCAACGCAGATGAGTATGTCAAGATTTGCAGTTAAGCTTCCGTATGCGTTTTCAATCTCGTCGATGTCGTCATTTATTGCGCTTGACAGATTGTTGTCTCCGCAGATGTAAATTAAAAGCGCAAATGGTTTCGCCTGCGCAAAGCTGAAAATTAAAATTGTGACTGCAAGAATCAAAAAAAGCTTTTTCATTTCACCTCCATTCTAATAAAATTTATTATAGCATAAAATATGCATTTTGCAAATTATAAATGATTGCATTTATTGATTTAAGCTGAAAAATCTAATGGCGAACATGAGCCGAAGGCAAAAAATGCATTTTCTCTAATTCAAAGGAAATATATGCATTACACGGTAGTTTTTATATCATTTTTTATTGATTTATTTTTAATAATATGATATAATAAAATATTATGATAAATAGCGACAGAGCAAGATTTGAAGAGGCTTTAAGCAAAGAAAAAATCTCCTCCGGCAGGAAGTTCAAAGGGCTTCAAGAGAGAAAAAAAAGCATCAACGATAAAATTAAAAAAGTCGACCTTCACGGGTCAGACAGAGAGAGAGCCGAAGAGATTATCATAACAACTTTAAAGAGCAACCTTTATTCAAAAATCTCCAAAATAGTTATTGTCTGCGGAAAGGGAATCCACTCGAAAGGGCATCCTGTTTTAAGAGCTCATGCGGAGAACGTTCTTTCCGGAATGAAGAATTATTATGAGAGATATACTGTCGACTTAAACAACAACATAACCGTTTACATGAGGAAAAGATGAAAAGAATCATTATCGGCGCGATGGTTGCGTTTTTTCTTTTGAGCGGATGCTCGGACGCGAGAGATGCGGGAGAGAAGACCGCGAAGAAGGCTCTGGAGCTCCCGGATAAAAGCGAGGTCATTTCAGATTTGGTGAAGATACGAAACAGCGTCAACATGTTCTACATGCAGAAAGGGTATTTTCCGGAATCACTGGATGAACTCAGCCTTGATTTGTACTGCCCTCTCGAGGATTTCAATTACAATCTTGAAAGCGGCACAGTTAATCATAAGATTATTCTCAATTATAAGGAGTATCAATGGATATCAGCAGGAACAGAATAGTGGACATTCTCATCGAAGATGAGATGAAATCATCCTACGTTGATTACGCAATGTCCGTAATCATAGCGAGAGCCCTTCCGGATGTGAGGGACGGGCTGAAGCCGGTACACAGAAGGATACTCTTCGCGATGAAGGAGCTGGGGTTATACCACAACAAACCCTTCAAAAAGTGCGCAGCTGTCGTGGGAGACGTGCTTGGAAAGTACCATCCGCACGGAGATATGGCTGTCTACGATTCGCTCGTAAGAATGGTGCAGGATTTCTCTCTCCGCTATCCCATGGTCAGGGGGCAGGGCAACTTCGGGTCAATAGACGGAGACGGAGCCGCCGCATACAGATATACTGAAGCCAAGCTGGCTAAAATAGCAGAGGAGATGCTTGCGGATATTGACAAGGAGACTGTTGATTTCATGCCCAATTTTGACGGCTCATTCGACGAGCCGACGGTTCTTCCTTCTAGGATACCCAACATACTCGCAAACGGAGCAGCAGGAATAGCTGTGGGAATGGCCACAAACATTCCGCCGCACAATATAAAAGAACTCATAGACGGAGTAATCGCCTACATAGGAAATCCAGAGATCACGGTCGAAGGACTTATGAAACACATAAAAGGCCCCGACTTTCCGACAGGAGGAATAATACAGGGTCTGTCAGGAATCAAAAAGGCATATGAGACCGGAAAGGGGCAGATTGTAATAAAGGCGAAAGTGAAATTTGAAACCCTCAAGAATGACAGAGAGCAGATAGTTGTCACCGAGATTCCGTATCAGGTTAACAAAGCCAATCTTATTGAGAAGATAGCAGACCTTGTCAATCAGAAGGTGATTGAGGACATATCGGACATCAGGGACGAAAGCGACAGGGACGGAATGAGAATTGTCATAATTCTCAAGAAGAATGCGGAGAGATCTGTGGTTTTGAATCAGCTCTTCAAACACACCACCCTGAAGTCATCGTTCTCCATAATGCTTATCTGCCTCGTGCGCAACCAGCCGAAAGTTCTCACTCTTAAAGATATAATAGTAAATTATGTGGCGCACAGAGAGGAAGTGATAAAGAGGCGCACTCAGTATGAGCTCAGAAAGGCAGAGGAGAGGGCGCATATAGTCGAAGGCCTCAAGATTGCAGTTTCAAACATCGACGAAGTAGTGAAAATTATAAAGACGGCCTCTGACACAACAGACGCTTCCTTAAAACTGCAGAAGAGATTTTCTCTTTCTGAACTGCAGGCAGGAGCCATTCTTGACATGAAGCTTTCTCGACTTACAGGACTTGAGAGATCCAAGCTCGAAGCAGAATACGAAGAGCTCATAAAGCTCATAGAAAAACTGAAGTTCATTCTCTCCAGCGAAAAGAATATCCTTGGGGTGGTAAAGGACGAGCTTGTCCAGGTGAGAAAAGAGTACGGGGACGAGAGGCGCACTGAGATTGTGGCATCGGAGGACGAGAACTTTGAAGTAGAGGACCTTATCGCCGATGAAAACGTCATTGTAACGATAACCCATCAGGGTTACATAAAGAGGCAGTCGATAAGCGCATACAGAAAACAGGGGCGCGGCGGAAAGGGCATAATCGGTCTTACGACCAAGGATGATGATTTTGCAGAGAACCTGTTTGTCGCTTCCACGCACCAGTACATTCTCTTCTTCACCACAAAGGGCAAGGTATATTGGCTCAAGGTCTTCCAGATACCCGAGGGAGGACGCACTTCAAAGGGGCGCGCGATAGTCAATCTGCTCGAACTTGAAAAGGGAGAGGAGATAAAGGGAAGCGTGCCTGTGAGAGATTTTGACGACAAACACTTTGTCTTTATAATAACCAACAACGGTACAGCCAAGAAGACTGACCTAACCGCATTTGCAAATCCGAGAAAGGGCGGCATAATCGCAATAACGATAAATGAAGACGACAATGTCTCCGACGTCGCTCTCACTGACGGCACCAATGACGTGATTATCGTTACAAAGTGGGGCATGGCCATCAGATTCAGCGAGAATGAGGTGAGGGCTATGGGCAGAGGAGCAGCCGGAGTGAAGGCGATAAATCTGGACAAAGGCGATGAAGTTATAAGCATGGTTGTAGTAAAGCGCGAATCATCGCTCTTCATAGCAACCGAAAACGGATTCGGAAAACGCTCTGACATGAATGAATACAGAAGGTCGCACAGGGGAGGCAAGGGAGTCATCACGATAAAGACCCATGAAAGAAACGGAGCAGTGGTAGATGCCATTGAGGTTTTGGACAATGAGGAGCTTCTCTTCATAGCCCAGTCAGGGCAGATGATGCGGATTTCAGTGAATGACCTGAGGGTTATAGGCAGAAACACCGGAGGAGTGAGGCTGATGAACCTTGCCGAAAACGACAAGCTGATAGACGTGGCGATAGTGGCGGATGAAGAAATAAATCAGGATGATTCGACAGAGCCGGTACAAGAGACTCTGCCGGAAGAGCCGGGCTCAGACGAGGAGAGCAAAGAAAAAGATGGAGAGTAGAGACCTTCTCTTTTCGATTCATGAGAGGATAAAGCAGAATATCTCAAGCTATGTAATCGGACAGGATGAGGTCATTGAGAGCGTTCTTCTCACACTTATTTGCAAATCGCACTCAATCATCGTAGGGGTGCCCGGGCTTGCAAAGACCCTCATAGTGAAGCTTCTGTCGAAGTCGATAGACGCTTCGTACAACAGAATTCAGTTTACTCCGGATTTGATGCCTTCAGACATCACCGGAACGATAGTATTTGACAAAGAGAACGAAAAGAGCGCTTTCAAATTCGTAAAGGGGCCTATATTCGCGAATATACTTCTTGCGGACGAAATAAACAGAACTCCTCCCAAGACCCAGTCAGCTCTGCTTCAGGCGATGGAGGAGCGCTTTGTCACCGCAGAAGGAAAAGAGTATCTTCTTCCTGTTCCATTCAATGTCTTTGCCACGCAGAATCCCATAGAACAGGAGGGCACTTACCCTCTTCCAGAGGCTCAGCTTGACAGGTTTCTGTTTCAGATAGAGATAAAATACCCGAAATATGAATCTGAAAAAGCTATTGTGTCAAAGAGGGTCATCAACGAAGATTTTAAAGTCAATCAGGGAGTTGTTAAACTGCAGGAAATCATCGAGGCGCAGGACAAGGTTGAAAAGATTCCGGTCGCTTCCAACATACACGAAGCAATCGTGAAAATGCTTAGAAACTCGAGGCCTGAGAGTACAAAATCACAGGCGGTGAAGGATTACGTGAAATGGGGGCTGAGCTCCCGCGCGGGAATATTTCTCCTTGCCGCGGCAAAGGGAAAAGCCCTTCTTGAGAAGAGGCTGACTCCCGATCTGGATGACCTTGTGAACCTTGCCCCTCTTGTATTCAATCATAGAATAATACTCTCCTTCAAGGGAGAGATGGAAAACAAGGAAAAGAGAGATATAACAAATGAAATCATCAAGGCATCTTTTTAATACTCTTCTGATTGTTCTTCTCTTCGCATCATTTGTTTATGCGGAGGAGGATTTTGATTATAAGATCAAGGAGAATGAAACGAAGCTGTCTGACATCAAACGTCAGCTGCAGCTGATTAAGACGAAGAAAGATTCCCTGAAGGCGGAGGAGACGCAGACCCTTCTCACTCTCAACAGGATGGATGAGGAGATTTATCTGACAGACCTTCTCATCAAACAGCTTGAAAAGAGAAACAACCTTCTTGCTTTGAAGGTGGACACTCTCTCAAAAGAGATATCTTCACTCGAAGCAGACCTATCGAAGAGGCGCGAGATTCTCAAGGCGAGGGTGAGGGATATCTACAAAAAAGGAAAGATAAGCACTTTTGAGCTTGTGTTTACGGCGACATCGTTTGCTGATTTATCTCAAAGAGTCAAGTACATGTCTGTGATGGCAAAGCAGGACAAACGGTTGTACGACAAGGTAAAAAAGATACAGAGTCTTCTCACGCAGAGAGTCAGGGACATTAAAACGTCCAGAGAGGAGCTTGATAAAGTAAAAGGCGAAGTAGAGGCGGAGAAGACAAAGCTTCAAAGCGACATAGACGGGAAAAAGAAATTTTTAAAGCAGCTTTCGTCGGAACAGCAGAAGCAGACCAATATTGAAAGCGAACTTAAGAAGTCGGAGGAGTCACTTCAGTACCTTATAAACAAACTCAGAGTGGCTCAAAAGAAGATTGACAAGAAGAGGGACGTAAAGGAGGGCTCGCATTACTTTGATAAGAACAAGGGCAAGGTAATCTGGCCAGCCTCCGGCAAAATCATATCCGGATTCGGAAACGTGAGGCACCCCAAGTATCAGACAAAGACACTGAACAACGGAATAGACATTCTTGTAGCCATAGGCGACCCGATATACGCCGTCTATGACGGAGACGTCATTTATGCCGATAAATTCCTGGGATACGGCAATGTCATAATGATAGACCATGGGAACGGGTACTACACCCTTTATTCCCACCTCTCTTCAGTGGACGTGGTAATCAATCAGCCGGTTCTCATGGGAGAGGTTATCGGCAAGGGAGGAGACACAGGTTCTCTCTCCGGACCGATGCTTCACTTTGAAGTGAGAAAGGACGGAAAACCCTTGAATCCGGCTAACTACCTCAAGAAGAAATGATGTTTGAGAATATAGCCGGGCACAGATCAATAAAAGAGTATCTTGAGAAGGCATTAAAAGAGAATAGGTGCGCTCATGCATATCTTTTCTCAGGAGCCGCAAGAGTGGGCAAATTTTCCACGGCACTTGAATTCGCATGCCAGATAATCGGCGAGAAATACAGAAAAGATGTTTATTCATTCAGGCATCCGGACCTTGTTGTGGCATTCCCTTTTCTGAAAAAAAACATAAAACTCTCGGACACTTATTTGAATGCTCTCTCGCTTCTTCTTCAGGAGAGGTCGTCAAAGAGAGGTTCCATATCCGGACTTTTTTCCTATACAGGAAATGAAACGATTCCGGTAGATGTTGCAAGGGAGATAATACAGGCGTCATCCACAAAGACGTACGTCTCGGACAAACGCGTGATAATAGTGAAAAATGCAGAGATGATGAGGAAAGAGGCGGCCAACACGTTTTTAAAAATTCTCGAGGAGCCGCCCAAATCGACAATGTTCATTCTTACTGCAGACAACATAAACGGAGTGATACCGACCATTGTGTCAAGGTGCCAGATAATGAAATTCGGATATCTGAGCAGTGAGGATATAACGCAATACCTTGTCTCTTCCGGCAAAACTGCTGAAGAAATAAAAAAATGCAGCTACCTTATGGACGGCAGCATCAATGAAGACATCTGCAGGGGAAATCTGCCGGAGAAAAACGATGTGATAAAAGCATTCCTCAAGGATGACAGAGAGGCTCTATTCAAACTTATTTTCAAATCATCAAAGAAACAGGATGACAAGTCATCGGTTCTTGTATTTCTCAGAATAATCTACAAATATCTCAGCGATTCCATACTCTGCCAGAGCAATGAATTCGAAAGAGAGGATGCGGAGAGAATAATGGACGAAATACTTTTGGCAGAGAGGGACATTAAACTGAACTTTCAGTTAAACCATGTGGTGAATTACATTCTTGATACATCGCATAAAAGAGAAGGGGTGAAAAATGTTCGGTAGAGTTGAATTCAGAGGTTATGAGAGGGCGCTGTTTGAGATACCCACAAACGTTGACGTTGAGGAGGGGAGGTGCGTCATCTGCCAGCATGAGCAGGGCATGGACGTGGGCCTTCTTCTAAAAATACATCCGCACGACTACGAAAAGCCGATGGGAAAGATCCTCAGAAAGGCGACGGATGACGATCTCCGCCTAAAAAGGTCAAATCAGATGAAGGAGAAGGATGCGTATCCTGCGGCTTTGAAGAAGATAGAAGAAAACAATCTGAATATAAAGCTTGTCGATATTGAGATTCATTTTGACGGACAGCATATGACGTTTTATTTCATTTCTGAGAGAAGGATAGATTTCAGGCAACTTGTCAAATCCCTGGCTTCGTATTTTCACACGAGGATACGGATGAAGCAGATTGGCATACGGGACCATGCGAAGAGAATCGGAGGTTACGGACCGTGCGGACAGGAGATGTGCTGCAAAAGATTTCTCAATAATTTTGAGGCTATTACTCTTCAGACCCTGAAAGACCAGAACCTTTCGATGACACCGCAGAAGGTCTCCGGAATGTGCGGCAGGCTGATGTGCTGTCTCATGTATGAGATGGATTTTTATGATGAGGTGTCGAAAAAATTCCCCTCCCTCAACACTCATGTTTCGATGGAAAAGTACGGAGAGGGAAAGATAGTCAAAGTTGACATTTACAATGACAGAGTGACGGTTCTCTATGAAAAAGTAGAGGAGAACGGAGGAATGGTAACGCACACTCTGGAAGAGTTCAATCAGATAAAAAAGAAAAAATGGTCATTCATTCCCAAGGTGGGTGACAAAACGGAGGAGAAAGAATGACGAGGTACATGGTGACGGCAGCCCTTCCTTATGCGAACGGGCCTATCCATATAGGGCATCTTGCAGGATGCTATCTTCCAGCAGACATTTTCGTCAGGTACATGAAGCTCAAAGGAGAGGAAGTTCTCTTCATATGCGGCTCTGACGAACACGGGGTCCCTATCACGATAAAGGCGGAGGAGATGAAGAAGAGTCCTCAGGAAGTGGTTGACTATTACCATGACATAATGGAGAAATCCTTCAAAGGATTCGGAATAGAATTTGACAATTTCTCCAAAACCTCGATCCCCCTACACCATGAAAATGCGCAGAAATTCTTTAAAACACTCAATGAAAAAGGTTACATATCAAAGAAGACGGAGAAACAGTACTACTGTGAAAAATGCAGAAGATTTCTACCCGACAGATACGTCGAGGGCACTTGCCCGCACTGCAAAGCAGAAGGCGCGAGAGGCGACCAGTGCGATGCCTGCGGAAAGGTCATAGACAACGTCTCTCTTATTGAGCCGAAGTGCAAGCTCTGCGATTCAACCCCGGTTATAAGGGACACAGAACACTTTTATCTTGACCTTGACAAGTTTCAAAACAAACTGAAAACATACCTGGACAGCAGAACGTGGTGGAAAGAGAACGTGAGGGAGTTCTCTCTCGGATGGCTTAAAGACGGCCTCAAGCCGAGAGCAATAACGAGAGACATAGATTGGGGCGTAAAGGTGCCGGTAGAAGGATATGACGGAAAGGTCCTCTACGTGTGGTTCGACGCTCCTATAGGATATATCTCATCGACGATGGAATTCTTCAACAGGAGCGGCAAACCCGATGAGTGGAAAAAATGGTGGCAGGAAGAGGACTCAAAGGTGATTCACTTTCTCGGAAAAGACAATATTGTTTTCCATGCGGTTATATGGCCTTCAATGCTGATGGGAGTGGGCGGATACAACCTTCCCTACGACATACCCGCTAACGAGTACCTCAACCTTGAGGGAAAGAAGCTCTCCACGTCGAGAAACTGGGCAGTGTGGCTTGACGATTACCTCACGCGCCACAAGCCGGACATTCTGAGATATGCGCTCGCATCGACCCTTCCGGAATCGAAGGACACTGATTTTTCATGGACAGAGCTTCAGCAGAAAAACAACGGGGAGCTTGCTGACATATACGGAAATTTCATAAACAGAACGGTTCAATTCATTACAAAGTACAATGACGGAAGAGTCGGAGAGAATCCGGAGCTGAGAAACGAAGACAATGAATTTCTCGATACGATTTCAAGAAAAGTGCAGTCCATAGGAAAACTGATTGAAGAGTATTCCATAAGAAAGGCAACATACGAATTCATGGACATGGCGCGCGAAGCCAACAAATACTTCACCGTTCAGGAGCCGTGGGTTCTCGGAAAGAAGGACAAATCCCGCCTCGATACTGTTCTTTACGTGTGCATGAAGGCCGTAGTGGCGCTTGCATGCGCGGGAGAGCCATTCATACCCTTCGCATCCAAGAAGCTTCAGGCATTCCTCGGAATAAAAAATTTCAGGTGGGACTCGATCTCCTCCGTGGCTGTTCCCTCCTCACTCGAAGGAAGGGAGCTTGAGATACTCTTTACAAAGATTGAGGACAAAACGATAGAGGACGAGAAGGCGAGGCTCGGAAGAAAGGCCGAGGAGAAGAGCGCAGGGAAGAATGAAAACACACTCTCTCTGAGCGAAATTTCGATAGAGGATTTTAAGAAGGTCGAGCTTGTGGTGGCACGGGTCTTGAAGGCCGAGAGAGTGCAGGGGGCAGATAAGCTCCTTAAACTTTCTCTGGACCTCGGAACCGAAAAGAGGGAGATAGTCGCCGGAGTGGCTCTTCATTACAAACCCGAAGACCTTGAAAACAGGAAAATAGTTATAGTGAAAAATCTGAAGCCTGCTAAGCTGAGGGGCATAATGTCGCAGGGAATGCTTCTCGCAGCGTCAAGCAGTGACAAGAGCAGGGTGAAGGTTCTCTTCCCGGATGAGTCGTGCGAACCGGGCGACACAATTGGCTAATCCCTTTACGGACACCCACACCCACCTCCAGATGGAGGAATTCGGATTCAGGGCAAACAGGGAGTATCTTGCCTCGGAATTCAGAAAGAGCAATCTGCTCATAATAAACGACGTGGGATACGACCTGAAGAGCAGTCAGGATGCCCTTGACATCGAACTCGGAAGCGGATTCGAACACTATGCGTTCGCGGGAGTCCACCCGCATTACGCTGAGAAGACGCTTGACTGCGAAATAGATACCCTTGAAGAGATGCTCTCGAAGAGAAAGTTCTCCGGAGTCGGGGAGATAGGGCTCGACAGGTGGTGGCACAAGGATGAGAACGTGATAAAGAGGCAGAGAATCGTCTTTGAGATGCAGCTCGACATAGCGTCGCGCCTCTCCTTGCCTGTGATGCTCCATGTTAGGAGCGCCTATGAAGAGGCATTCGAGATAATGAAGAATTTTCCCGGATTAAAGGCAGAGTTCCACTCATTCACAGGAACGAAGGAGGAGCTTGAGCACATCTGCGACAACGGATATTACTTCGGCATAAACGGAGTGATAACATTCAAGAACACTCATCTGAGGGAAAGCCTCAGCAGGGAGCATCTGAACCTTCTTTTAATAGAGTCGGACGCTCCATACCTCTCTCCCGTGCCATACAGGGGAAAGAGAAACATGCCGCAGTACATAGTTGAGACATACAAGACAATTTCGTCCATTCTTGACATTGACCTTGAAAAGCTGAAGGAGACAGTGAGGTATAATTTTTATGATTTCATCTCCAAAGAGTACTGACAGAAGGGTAAGGTTTTCCCAGCATTTTCTCTCCGACGCCAATGTCCTGAAGAAGATTGAATCTGCAATGCCGGAAATGGAGGGAATGAGGGTGGCCGAGGTTGGCCCCGGAAAGGGCGCTTTGACGGAGATAATAGAGGGAAAGCATCCGCAAAAGCTTATTCTTATTGAGAAGGACCCGAAGCTTGCGGAGAGCCTGAAAGAGCGGTTCCCTCAGGCGGAGATAATAAACGCCGATGCTCTCGACTGCGATATCAATGCCGACGTATTCGTTTCATCAGTTCCTTACAGCATTACCCGGGAGATAATACTTCTTCTGTGCAGGTCAAACAGGATAGGCAGGGCTTACCTTATAATTCAGAGGGAGGTTGCGGAGAAGATTGAAAAGGAGCTTCCGCTTCCCATATCTGTATTCGCAGGCACATACTTTTCATCGCGGATTCTCTTTGACATAAAGAGAAACTCCTTCATTCCCCCTCCGAAAGTTCTCTCCTCATTCGTCATGATGGAGAGGACAAAAATGTTTGAAGAGGGCGAAGAGAATTACTGGAAGTTCCTGACTCTTGTTCTGAGCAGCAAGAAGAGGCTTGCCGGAGCTTACGGGGAGAAGTACGCTGAAAAGAGGATATACTCGCTTACAAAAAAAGAGCTCATGGAGATATATGCTGACAAGCACCTTCATTCACATTGACGGCATAAGCTACCGCAACGAGAGGCATCTATGGGAGCACGGAGTAAAGACGTGGTGGGACGTCGTGGATTCGAAGTGGCCCCTTCCGTTTTCGGAGGAGAAGAATTTCCTTCTCAGGGAGGAGGTCAAAGCATCCATAAGGGAGTTCATGAAGGACAACATTTCATACTTCAGCAGCAGGCTGCCGCATAAGGAGTGGTGGAGGTTTTTAAGGCATTACATGAATGAGATAGGGTACGTGGACATTGAGACAAACATGCAGGGCGTGATAACCGTAGTGGGTCTCTTCATCGGAAAGAAATTCTATTACTACAAGGCGGGCGACGACCCCCTCATCCTCGAGAAGATGATGTCCCTTCCCAGAATACTCGTCTCTTTCAACGGAACCGCATTCGACATTCCGAAGATACGCGCGGAGTTTCCCGGAATAGAGCTTCCGAAGACACACTTTGACCTTCTGAAGGTGACAAAATCCGTCGGGTGGCACGGAGGTCTGAAAAGGATAGAGGAGTCGCTCCACATAAAACGTCCCGAGCACGTGAGGTACATGAACGGGTACAATGCGATACTGCTATGGGACCAGTACAAAAACGGCTCAGAGAAGGCACTTGAGACTCTCCTTGACTACAACAAATATGATGTTCTCAATCTTGAAATACTGCTTGAGATGTTCATAAAGGAGAAAAAATTCCAAATCTTATCTTGAAAAGAACTTCTTAAACCCCTTCTTGCTTTTGTCCTCTTCCTTCTCTTCCTGCTTCGTTGTCTCTTCCTCCTTTATCTGCTTGTCAAGGTCGCTTAAGAGGTCTGTCAGCTGCTGTTCCTTCTCCTCGACCGTCACAAGCCCGCCCGAGATGAGTCCGTAAAAGACCTTCGCGGTCTGGAACTCGGACTGGTTCACCCTCTTTGCAATCTCCTTTATCGTAGACTGATTGTCGACGAACGTGAGGATCTTCCACTCTTCCGAAGAGAGTTTTATGTTCTCCGTGTCAGTCTCAGGATTCTCCACTATCTTTACAAGAAGGTCTAAAGACGGGATGAGCTTCTCTATCTGCTTCCATTCGTCTATGCTCC
Organism: bacterium; assembly: GCA_028698175.1. GTDB lineage: Bacteria > Hydrothermota > 32-111 > 32-111 > 32-111 > UBA2202. The sequence continues at coordinate 24,646 of JAQVDU010000010.1, forward strand.
TGGCCGCTTCAAGCATCAGGTGCTGTATGGGAAGATTCACGGTCTTTCTCTCGCTTCTGATGTCGGGAGAGAATTTAAAAGTGCCGTCCGAAAGCATCAGTATCTTGTGCACCGCGTTTTCCCCGCTCCTGTCGGACGTCTCCGCATGTGTGACAGCGCCGTTTTCGAAGTATATCCTGCCGAAATCGTCGGTGCCTTTTATTTCAAGGCACCCGTCTTTTTTGTTCATGTTGATAAGCTGAAGAATGTCCGTGATTTCAAAATCTTTCAAACTTCCCTGAAGTCCGCTCAACTTTCCTCCGTTAAAACTTATAGGTTAAACTTATCGAATTGTCTATTCCGAGATTGTACATGTAGGGCGAAACCGCATAATCTATCCTGAATCTCTCCGTCTTCATTCCGATTCCCGCGGAGAAGAACCTCACCGGGTCATTGTAAACGTATCCGAGCCTTACGAGAAAATCTCCGAGAAAAAGCATTTCGTCTGCGAGCGCAACCTTGAATTCCTGATCATTGACCTTTATGAAATCAAGATAGGAAGAGTTTGTAAAAACCGGTGAAAAGACCCACTCCTCCCTTACGCCGATTCTGAGAGTGAATGGCGGAACTATGTAGTCCGCGTCAGTCTCGTCGTATCGCACCCTTGAGCCAATGTTTAAAAGGGAGAGTCCGGCCGAAAATCCCTTTACAGCCTCAAACTCCATGAGAAGACCTGCATTGGCTGTGAAAGCGGTCTTTGAAAGGTCGTATGAAGTCTCCGTTATGGAGCGTCCCGATAATCCGGCGTAAATCCCTCCGATAAGTTCGCGGCTGTATGATATGGTAGCGGAGAATGACTGAAACCTGTAGAGTCCGAGGTGCTCGCTCGTGGGAAGCTCATTCCTGAGAGGAATTGTGTCAGATGCCGAGTAACCGGTCGAAATACCGAGATCTCCTCCGAGAAGACCGAACTGCATTGAGACAAACGAGATATTAAGGGCAGAGAGGGAATATCTGTAGTTGAATATAATCGATTTTTCGGGTCGGAAAGAGGGTGATGCGGGATTTAAGAGAAAATTCGAAGCGGCCGAATACCCGGCTGTTCCTGCGTCGCAGAGAGAAAAGTTGACCGGGTCAGGGGATGTCTTTAGAAATGCGAAGCCCACGTTTATCGAACGGCTGTATAAAAATTCCTCAAAAGTGAGGGAGTAAGATGCAAATGAAATCACAAGCACCAATAATGCCGTGATTATTAATCTTTTCATAACTTATTATATTAACTCATATATTATAATTGTCAATAGGCGGGTGAATCAAGTTTTCGGAGAAAAAGAGATTTACCTCTAAATGTTCTGAAAAGGTAACGGCTTATTAATGGCATTTTAAGAGTAGAAGCGATATTTTAGTCTGTTTTTATTGACAAAAAGAATTAACATGGTAAAATTTATATATGGGTAAGGCAGTCAAAAATACATTCTTTTCCGTTAAAATCATGATATTGATTGTTTCTTTTACTTCTTTCAACGAAATTTTTGCTGAAAGCAGTCCTTTGAAGACGGATATAGCGGAATATGATCTTGGATACAAGGATGGTTTGAATGAGGCAGAGCTTCTTGATTCAGAAATCTATTTTTTCATTGGTATTGCCTCTCCTTTTATTGCAAATGGCTATGCATGCTTTTTGTTTGATATCTATACACTTTTCGCAAAAATCCAGTATCCGGAGAAGATATCCATCAAAAGTTCGAAATATCAGCAAGGATTTAAAAATGCCTATTCAAAGCAGATAAGAATCAAAAGACTTAAAAGCGCCCTGCAGGGAAATTTTATTGCAGGAGCAGGGTACGCTTACCTATTTTTAATAATCGCTTCATTAATGTCGACGTTTTTCTTTTCATTTTGGTAATATGAAGATATTTCTACTAGTCATAATGTTGAGTTCATCGACCATTTTTATTCAATCGAAACCAATTGAATATCAGTTTTACATAGATATATTCAATCCAGCAGATTCGATTCTCGGCACAGAAATAACACCTGATAATTTAGGAAATGACGGATTGGGCGAGATCTTTCTGACTCAACCAGTGGGAGAGGATTCAATCATAGAAATTTTCTTTACAAAAAGAAATTCATTTGAAGGGTTTTCTATAGAAAAAGAATTGATTGAATTTGGACTAAAACTGGGATTTGCAGCAGAATGTTTCTGGTTAGGATATGTTTTAACGAAGTCAATAAATGAAAATGATAAGTTTCTGCAATTAATTTCAGCAGGGATTGCAACCGTGATAATTCCACCCGTATTTATTTTGCTGACTGAGGATCAAGATGAATTTGCAAGATTAAAAAAACTAATATTAATATTTGACCTGAAAAAAAGCTTTGAATTAAGAATAAATGGGTCAATGACATTGAATTCATTTTATGTAAAACATAATAAGATAATATTGGATTTAAGAAAATATAGGTATAATTTCAAAAAAGAAAAGAATGAAATAATTTTATTAAACAAACACGTTCAAATACGAATTACAGATAAATTATGAATAAAATGCTGATTATCTTATTGATTATCATTTCGATCGGAGTTGAAGGAGGAGTCCTATTCAAAAAACATACAATAAAAGACGGTTCACTGAAATATGTTGTGGAAATAGAAAAAGAGCCGTATAACAGAAAAACGAATATGATTATCCGCTTTACCAAAATAAATAATATGGCATTTTTAACATCCTACTATTTTACTATAGCAGGAGCATTTGGAGGAGGATATGCCCTATATAAAAATGGGATTGATGGAGATTATCAACCTTCAAGTTGTTCCTTCGGAGGCGGTTTTGAAAAAGGCCACATTAATATTGCCGAAGCAGCAACATGCTGCATTGTTTCTGCAACTGCTGGAGAAATATTAGGATGGGTTTCTGGAAAAATAACTTCTTCCGAGAGTATGGAAAAACAAGTATATAAAGCGCATGGACTGCAGAATTTAAAGTTTTCTTTCACTTGCGATAAAACCGATAAAACTATAAAAAAGAATGTTACTAGAGGGAGCAGTTATTTGAAATTCAACATTGAAGAATTTGACATTAAACTGACGGACAAAACAATGATAGAAGTCTATTTAGATACTTTAAAAATATTAGAATATGAATATTTCCCGTATGATACAACTTTTGAAAAGAGAAAGGTGAGAGAATATTCTTCTTTAAGAGACAATCGGAGAAAAAATGAATAGTTTTGCCGCGAAACATGTCTATGAAAGAAATTATTCTGACAATGAGGTAATTGAATGAAAAGTTATTCTCTCACCCGATGTCTCTGATTGCTTAACTGCAGCAAATGAAGGGAGGAGAGAATTTACATTAAAGACGAAGAAAAAGTGAGGGTGGCAAGATATGTTTGTTAAATTAAATGCAGAAAAATACGACAATCTGAAATCTCTATTTACTACCCCAGAGTTCGTGAGGGCCTCTGCAGTACTCCATCTTAACAGAGACGGAGAGGTCTATGCCGATAATCCGGAAAAACCGAACATTGTATTCATAAACACTTCGAATTTCTCATATATGAGCGGAGACGGAGATTTCATAAAGAACAGCGGCGATTTCAAAACATTCTTTGCCGAGGTCTTCGGCACAGACAAAAAAAGGTCTAAGAGGGTGATGAAGCTCGTTTCGCAAAACGGAGAGTGGAATGAAAATCTATTAAACGCACTTACATCGTATGCACCCTACAAAGTCGGTTACAGGCAGTATGAGATGAGAAGCGTCGGATATGACACGAAAAACCCGATTCCCGACGGATACGCTGTTAAAATTATTGACGGCGAACTCTTAAAATGCGCTGACGGCGAGTTTCTTGGAGAAGTGAACGGGCTTATTGAAAGGACTCTTTGGGGAAAGAATGAAAAATTTTTTGAAAGCTACGGAGGAGCATGCATACTGCATGACAATAAAATCGTGAGTTATTCATTTATGTTTTACAACGGAGGGGATGACTCCTATGAACTCTCGATAAAGACAGACCCGAATCACAGACTGAAGGGGCTGGGTGCCGCCGCAACTGCGGCGTGCGCAGAGGAGGCTCTTAAAAAAGCGTCAACAGTGAGATGGACATGCAAAGCGCAGAATGAGGGTTCCGTTAAAACTGCCCTGAAGGTAGGCTTTGAACTTGTTAAGGAGCATGAGATAGTCTTTGTAGAATTGAAGTAAAATATAAGTTGCCCTTATATCGAACATTTTCGATGAATTAGGAGGAACAATAAAAAGGGAACAAGAGAAAAGAATAAGCTGTATCTGGAGGGATAGATGAAACAATTGATGACAATATTATTTATAATGCTTTCAATGATAGCATGCAATGGAGCGGAGAAGAGTCAAACAAAGGCTACAGCAAATGAATATAAGTTTGTTGATATTGACACTTTGCCGGAGAAATATGTAGAAAAGTTTTTGTATACAATAAAATGGGGAGAGGGAGAAAATGAGTTGACATTGAAAAATGGAGAGGGACCATATATTTGCAGAATGAACAACGAGGAAGAACTATACATGCTAGATATTTTCCCCGGAAAAATAAAAAAATATGATAAAAATGGAGTTTTAATAGGGACGATAAGAAGAAAATCTCTGGGGGGATATAATGGATTATTTATATCGGGGGGAAATTTATTTCTAAGAGGTATTAATAATATAAGTAATATTATAATAATTATTGATGAAAAAACTGGTGAATTAAAAGATTCAATTATATTATCTAAGATAAATATAATAAATGAGAATGAATATTTTCTTAATAAACGATACATCTTGCTGAACAACAAAAAGGAGATAATATTTGATACAGGTCCCACAATGGGAGATTCGATAGGCGAAATGGAGTTGGAAGTGAAACTTAATAAAAGAATGATGAGAATAGGTAATCTTATAAGTGAAAGTAAAGGAGAAGTTGATATGAGGGGGATAGAAATAACACTTCCAAAGCAATTTGATCCGACGAACAAAACGGCAATAGCAGAGAACATGATTTTTGTAAGATATTTAGGAAGAGATATTAACAAAAACTTATATTTTTATGCAAATTTGCAGAAACCCGAGGGAGGGGGAGGACACGAGAATTATGTCAATTATGTAATCAAATACAATTCTGAAGGAAAGTTGGTATCAATAGTAACTGTAAGAAATGGGAAAATTGACTATGTACCGCAGATACATTATGTTGATATAATGCCTGATGGTGCAATCTATTCAGTCATGCCATATGAAGAAGGAGTAAGAGTCTATAAATATGAGGTGAAGAGATGAAAATATGGGTAGTGTGGATTGCCATAATGCTTTCAATGATAGCATGCAATGGAGAAGAGAAGAGTCAAACAAAGGCCACATCGGATGAATATAAGTTTGTAGATATCGACACTTTGCCGGAGAAGTATGTAGAAGTGAAGCTATTTGAGAAAAAGTGGGGAACAGGAGAGGACGAGCTGGGGAGAGTAGAGAGTGCTCCCATTGAAGGTCCAGGCCCATTTATTGTTTATAGTGATAGAGTATTTATTAGCGATCAAGGCAATCAATCATTAAAGGAGTTTGGAATTAATGGAGAACTGATGAAATGTTTAATTAATGAACACACAATCACGAAAATGTTTCTTGCTGGTGACAGCATTTTTATGCATGGCAAAAAAGAATCGAATGTAATTATATATGAAATACAAACGGGAATTACAACAGAAATAAAAGAAAATAAAGAAAAAGAGAAAATCATTTTAAAAGAAAATGCATATATAGAAAATATTGTTTCGACAGAGGCGTATGAAGCTAAAGTAAACGAAATGCAAAAAGGTCTAAATAAGCTTTATCTGGGAGCGGATTCGTTGGGTAACAGATTTTATGGAATAGACAAGATATTTAAATTTGATAAAAAAGGGTTGCTGCTATCTATAGTGCAATTACCATCTAAAAATTTTATTGGAGAGTATCGAGACGGAATGGTTCAAATAGACAAGGCGGGAAACATATATTATTTATATCCCCAAGGAAGTGTTTTAGAAAAAGAATGGCAAATAGATTTTATCCCCGATAAAGTTCTTTTTTTAAAATACCAAAAAATAGACTAGTCACTATTTAAAATGGGTTTTAGGGACGGTGCTTCTTTGAAAGAGTGTCAATAGGATAATCGATAATTCTCCTTTTTTCAGTTAAAGAACAAAACCACTTGCAAAAGACCCGATAATGATATAAAATTAATTATGCTTCTTTAGATGGC
>JAQVDU010000094.1 GCA_028698175.1 bacterium
CCTTCTGCGGCCTCTCATGCCTGTAAAGGGGATTGAAGTAATAGAGTTTTGCGGTCTTGGCTCCCTGAATGAAATTTTCTTCGATAACAGCTCTCATGAGCGGAGCAGTCTCTTCCGGTTTGAGCACATACTCTTTTCCGCTTTTTGATTTGATCGAGAACATCTCTTTGTTGACAATGTCTGTTTCGCCGCCTACAGCTCGTCTGAACATCTCCATCGGCTGAAGAACCGACGTGCGGGAGAACAAAAATCCGTATGACTCCATTGTCTTTGACAGAATGCTCTGAACTTGCTTAAAGACAAGGGATTTTTCAGGAAGCATGTCATAAGTGCCTTTCACTCTCTCATACTGCATCCCGCCTCCCGACTTGAATTTCGAATAAAAGAATCATGAGAGTCATCAGAATCATGCCGAAACCGTCAGCCATCAAATCAAAGAAAGAGCAGAATCTCGTCGGCACAAAAATCTGATGAAGCTCGTCAAGTATTCCGATTGACATGACTATTATGCCGGCGAAGACAAAATTCTCTTTTTTGCTCTCCGCGGCTCTGGTTTTTTTGAGAGCGTAATATACAAAATAAGTGAGAATGAAATACTCGAAAGCATGGTATATTCTGTCGAGATTCTCGGAGATTAAGAGGCAGGCGGGGCAGTCTCCTCTTCTTTGAAGAAAATCCTTTATCAAAAGAAGAGCTTTTGACACTATGTTTATGTCATCCCCTTTGAAATCGACTCTTACTGAGCCCATCACAAGTATCACGGCTATCCAGCCTGCCGCAGGCAGCCAATAAACAAGCTTCTTCCATTCACGATTCAATTTCATGCAATGCCTTCATAATGTTGTTTTTAAGATCTTCTTCGCTTTCGTTTGCCGCAAGTTTTGCTATGAACTGCTTTGATGATAGAATCCTGTAAAGGCTTGAAAGTACGTACAGATAATCCGCCTTTTTATCCTTCGGATAGAGCAGGAGAAAGACAATCCGAATTTCATCCTCAAAATAAACAAAACTTTTTTTGAGAACCCCGGCGCAGAGAATAAGCTCCCTCTTTTCAGTAATTGCGCGAGGCACGATGACTTCATCAGAGTAGTATGTGCTGAAGAGGTTCTCCCTCTCTAAGACCCTCTTTTCGACAATCTTCGCCTCTTCCTGAGAAAATCCGCACTTTTCGCTCATTTCAAGAACAGATGAAGAAAGGTTCTCCGATGAGAGGAAAAAAGCCGAAACAACATCAGGAAGCTTCATCCGTTCTCCATATTCTTTTTGAGCATGTTATCCCGCAGTTCGAGATTGAGAGAAAGAAAGATGTTGGATGCGCCCCTTATAAGATGCAACTTCAATCTCTCATTTTTTCTGTAAATATATGCCATATAAGCCAGCAACTCCGCTTTGTAAAGCATTTCTTCTTTTTTTCCGGCATTCAGAAGCCTGCCTGTGAAATTCTTCAGAGTTTCAAAGTCAGGCTCGCTGTTGATTCTGACAAAATCCAGAACCATTGAATCCAGATTACTGATTATATCATCTTTATTAAAATAATCAAGTTTTAACCATTTTGCGGAATTCTTTGCTCTTTTTATCTTTCTGTTTTGAAAAACAACACAATCCGGCAGGGAGCTTTTGCCTTTGTAAAGTGAAATGACCATGTCGTTGTAATATTCGGCATTATCCCACTCGTGCATCCGGATATAGGCATCAGCGAGATTGTTGTAAACCACCATTTTGTAAAAATCATTCTCTCTCTCCATAGAAAGCAGGGAGGTGAACATATCGAGGGATTTTGTAAACTCGCCGAGCTTAAGGTATGTGACGGCAAGATTCAGATTGATGCTCCACACTATAGAATTCATGCTGGTGTACGGGAAAATTTCCATCGCCTTGTTGAAATATTCTAGGGCTTTGAAGAGCTCGTCTTTCTGGTCAAACATGTTTCCCATCATCATGTAAACCTTTCCCAGGTCCGCAAGAAAGAGCTCTTTTTTGCATATCTCCTCGCACTTAAGGAAACAATCGACAGCCTCTTTCTCTCTCTGCCTGAACATATAATAATTGGCGAGATTTGACAAATGCGATACGTATTCTTTCTGAGTGAGAACCGTCTGGTCTATGTTTCTGACGAACTCTTCCACCATATCAAATGACTGCTTTCTTATGCAGTAGCTCGTGTAAAGTATGTTCGTGTACGGATCGTCAAGCTTCTCCATCTGAAGCTCACCCGATGTCGATACTGTGCGCAGGACTTTGGCCTGGCTTCTCACCGCAGGGTCTTTTATCAGTTCAATCTCTCTTTCGGCGGAGTTGAAATCAGATTCGGCTATCAGTATTCTTGCTTTCAGAGAGTGGACGTCATCGCCTTTGGCTCCCGACTTCCCAAGTATCGATGATGCCTCTTCCATGTCTCCGAAATTGTACATTAAAAGCGCTGTCGAAAGAGAGAGCTCCATGTCAGAGCTTGAATCGCAAATCTTTCTTTTTCTTGCCAGGTCAAGCATCTTCTTCTGGCTCTGAGTTATGCTTCTGCCGTCCGAAAGAGCAAAGTAAAGGCATGGGTATGAATAATTGAGAGAAAACCTGTTTTCTACGAGAATTCCCAGCTCAAGAAGATGCATCACATCTTTGTACAGCTCCGGACTCTCTGCCGCATCGGAGAGATTTATCTCCAACCCGAGTTTGTTGACTCTTTTGAGTGATTTCAAAGCGGAGTCGCTCAGTGAAGCAAGCTCCTCCTGAACCGAATAATCCGTCAGAGTGTCGAATCTCTTCTTCATAAGGGATGAAACGAATTTTGACACAAGAAAAGGATTGCCGTTTGTCGTGAACTCCAGATAATTCAGCATGAATAGAGTCGCCTTTATGCCTGCGAGTTCAAGCAGTCTCACCATATCGTTTCTTGAAAAATTGGACAGCCAGTATTCGTCATGCTCTCTCTGCTTGAAAGAGTACAAAAACCTGTTGATTTTTTTGTCGGATTCGATAGTTGCCGGATTGTAAAAAATGACGTTTGGAAGAGACTCTTTGTTTTCCCTGAAATCGTCAAGCTCCCTGAACTCTACCTTGGGAAACTCCGCCTTCAGTTTGTTTTTGAGAGTTGTTTTTCCTGATTTGAATCCGCCTTTGATGATGACGGGTTTTAAGCCTGCAATGGATTTTTTTATCTCCCTCTCCTCTCTCAGAGGCATGTAGAGCCCGCCGCTCTCCCTCTTTGTGTACAGTGTTGCGCAGTTCTTTCCCTTCTCCTTCGAGCAGTAGAGGGCGAAATCGGCATTCTGCATTATGCTCTCCATATCCTCTGCTCTTCCTTCGGCGATTCCGAATGACAGGGTTATCGACACCGATTTGTTTTGAAATATGAAAGGCCTTGAAGCTACGTACCTGCCGAGATTCTCCATCGTATCCTTAAGTTCATCGGCTCTCTTTGCAGTCGATATGAAAATGAATTCATCCCCCCCGAAGCGTATTGGATAATCTCCCTTTCTGCTGTAGCTCTTCAAAAGCATGCCTATTTCCTGGATCACCTTGTCTCCGGCATAATGCCCGTGGACGTCATTTACGTATTTGAAATTGTCGATGTCGAAGAAAGCAAGGGAAACGTCGCCGTCGATAAACGAACGCGCGTTAAGCATAAACCTTTTGCTGAGGATCTCCGTCAGGTCGTCATAATAGACCGGCTCAAATTCCGCCCACTGTTTTTCCTGCCCCATAAAAATATTATATTTAGTAAAAAGAGAAAAATCAATAGTTTTATATAAACCTAACTATTTGACTTGATAGATGTAAAAAGAAATTCCATCCCCGGAAGAGAATATATTGTCCGATTCGACTGCGATTTCAAGGTCGGATGAGAAGAATTCAAGAGAGAGGGAATCTCCCTCTGTCAGTCTAAGAACTCCGCTTCCTCCAAGAGTGAAAAAACCGGGAAAACGCATGCTTGCAATGGAGTTTAAAGAGCTCTCTTCAATTCCGTTTTTCATGACTCTGAATGCAACCCTTTGGTCTTCCTGAGACAAACTCTTTCTGTTTAAAATGACTCTGTATCCGGCGTAAAACAATCCGGTTGAATGAACGCATATCTTGGAGTTCTTCTTGTTCCATGAAAAGATGCGCTTGTCTCTGTAAACTTTGAAGTCCGAGAAGAGTATTGGAGCAAAAGAGTTCGAGACAAGACACTCTATCCTGTCTGCCTTTAACTCAGCCGCGCCCGATAGAGGATTTATTTCACCGTCACCTGAGAGAGTATCAGGAGCCATTTTTTTTCTTACGAATATACAGCCGGATGAATCCTCCATCATCGAAAATTCTTCAATCCTGTCGCCGTCGGCTATCGCCCATTTCACGCTTGAGTTCACTCCCGCATTGTATTTCAAAAGAAGCGGCATTCCCGGATAATTCGAGAATGAATTCATATAGACGGTTCCCTCTCCGGATATGTCATTCTTCGACATTAAAAGCTGACCGCCCCTGAAGATTATCGAATCCCCGTTCTTTTCCTTCAGGAAAAGATTTCCGTCCTTTGACAATCGGGCAAGTCCGTCCTCACCCACATTCAGGTCACCCTTCACCAGCCAATCAGTCGTCACTCCGCTCTTCATTGAATTTGAGCTGAAATATATCGAATCGGCTTTTGTTCTGGATTTGAAATCTCCGGCCAGGGTCGTCTCGTCTGCCCTGATGATGCTCACTGACCTTCCGTTCATGATGCTTATCTGGTTCTGCACGTTAAGGTAGCCTGTAACGTGGAGATATCTGCTGAAGGCAAAGTTGTCTGCGAAATAAAGCTCTCTTTTCTGGTCGTCTCCGAAGAGAAAGAGAGTATCTCCTCTGGTGTTGTAGCAGTTTGAGATTATGCCGTAAAAATTCTTTCCCACACCGCTTCCCTGAGTGAATGCCAGATACCCTGTCGACGGCCAGTTGAAGTCCATCGTGATTTCCGAAGCAAATATGTCTGAGAATGCCACGTCAGTGGTTGAAATCATTTTTTCTATCATGTTGTGAAAGAATCCCATGTATGCCATGTACGCTTCATTCCTGAGAACGGAGAAGGATAGGTTCTGAAGGGTCAAATAAATGCTGTCTGCTTTGTTTATGAAGACTGTGTTTGACAGCCCGGCGTTGCAGGCGCTGTTTACACCGCATATTGAGATGAACCTGAAGGGAGTGTCAATGTAGACTGTCTCTGCTTCGAGGTTTCCGTAGATCAGTATGTTTAAGGTGTCGAGTTTGTTCTTCTTTGAGTATTCAAGAACCTTATTTATAGAGGAAAACTGAGCGCCCTGCAGAGAGACGCTGAATGTCTTATGGTACCTGAAATCGGCGCTGTCCTTTATCAGCTGATAGAACTTCGGAATATATGAATTCAAATCGCCGGTTAGATTCTGCGAAAAAACAAAGGAATATCCGATCATGAAGATAAGAATCAGAATTGTTTTTTTCATTTACTTTTTCTCTTTAAATGTTTCAATTGTTTTTGTTATTATGCCAAGGGAATCAATTGTTATTTTATTCGCCTCGAAATCGGATGCGCTCAGTTCACTCATCAGAATAGCCGCAGAGTTCAGAACATCTTTTTTTATGCCCTCTCCGCGCACCTGAATGAATGAATGTATCTTTCCGGTTTCAAATTCGCCTTTTTCATTTAAGGTTATTTCAAGAATGGGAGCATAACCGTTTATTCCGTTTATGTTTATTCCCGCATAGGTCAGAAAGTTGCCCAGAGAGTATGCTATCAATCTGCCTTTGTATAGCTCTATCCCTCTCGGCACGTGTGGACCGTGGCCAATGACGGCATCTGCTCCGGCGTCAACCGCATCTCTGCAGAACCTGTATATGTTGCCCCTTAATTCCCCGTACATGTATTCGACCGTGTCAAAGACGTGGCAGGCGTTCTTTCCCTCCATCCCTCCGTGAAAAGTCACTATCACTATATATCCGGAATCGCTCAGTTCGCGAATCTCCTGAAAGGAAACGTCTGGACAGAGGATGTTATTCATCCCCGGATATGAAGAGAATCCCATCACTGCGACTTTCATTGAATCCTTTTTGAAGAATGCTGTTTCGTTTAAAAAGCCTGTATGCTTGATCCCGAGGGAGTCGAGAATCTCTCTTGTCCTTAACAATCCCTTCTCGCCGAAATCCCTTATATGGTTGTTTGCGATGTTTAAAACGTCGAACCCCGCGTTTCTGAGGTTCAGGCCGTACTTTTCAGGCGTCTTGAAGGCATAGCTCTTTCCCTCAACTACATTCTTAACCAGAGCGCCCTTGTCAAGCAATGCGCATTCAAGATTTCCCATGGCTATGTCCGCAGAGGAGAGTATTGTTTCTGCAGGGTCAAAGAGGCGCTTCCCGTCTTCAGGCGGCAGATTATCATAAGGATAGGTATTCCCCATCACAATATCTCCGACTGCCGCAATAGTTATGCTTTTCTCTGTCTCTGGAACCTCATCCCCGGAACTTTTTTCAGAGCTTAAAAGATAAATGAATGCAATAAAGATAAATAAAATGATGACTGCAGAGACTGTTTTTTTCATGTTCAGATTGTTTTAAACTCAACTTTTTCCTGTGTCACAACAGCGTAAGACCTTCTGAAATTCATGCAATCCGACAATGCCCCGGGATTGACTATTCTCTTTCCGTCTTTTGTTTTGTTCTCCCTTGCGTGAGTATGTCCGTAAAATATATGGTTCGTTTTGTTGTCTTGAAGGTATTCCTCTATAAAATACGGCTCATGCATTATTGCTATATGGCCAAAGTTGTCGACAAAAATTTCAAACGGAGGATTGGAAAAGTCAAAGCCGATTGATTTCAGAACGGATGCGGCCGGCAGGTCTATGACGTCGCCGTTTCCCTTCACAAGGTATTTCGCGCATGCAAAACTTCTGAAGGGTTCAAGAATCGAAAAGTCAGTCGCGTCTCCGAGGTGTATAACAGCTGAGAGTTTATGCGTTGAATAGAGGTCTGCCAGTCTTTTAACTGCGGCAAAGTTATTGTGAGTGTCTGAAATCAGCAG
>JAQVDU010000011.1 GCA_028698175.1 bacterium
CAATCCCGTCCAGATGGAGCAGTTTCTTATACTGATTTACAATTGAATTCTCCGGTTCGTAAAGGATTCTCTTCATTTCATCAAGATTCAGCTCAAAAAGAGGGGCTATGACAGGAAAGCGGCCGACAAATTCCGGAATCAGGCCGAAATTGACAAAATCCCTCTGCTCCGCCTTCTTGAGAACTTTCTTTTCATCTTCCTTTGAAATATGCTGTTTAAAGCCTATTTCCGACTTGTTCAGCCTCGATTTTATCGACTCCTCGAGAGAATTGAATGCTCCTCCGGCTATAAAAAGCACATTGCTTGTGTCCATCTGAATATATCTCTGCTCAGGGTGTTTTCTTCCTCCCTGCGGAGGAATGTTGGCTACCGTCCCCTCAAGAATCTTCAAAAGAGCCTGTTGCACCCCCTCGCCTGATACATCCCTCGTTATTGAAGGATTACCTGCAGATTTGCTTCCTATTTTGTCGATTTCATCTATATAGCAAATGCCGGTCTGGGCTTTTTCAACATCATAGTCGGCGGATATAAGAAGACGGAGAAGGATGTTTTCCACATCCTCGCCCACATAGCCTGCTTCAGTTAAAGAAGTCGCGTCTGATATGGAAAACGGAACGTTTAAAACCGTCGCGAGACATCTCGCTATAAGGGTTTTGCCCACTCCCGTCGGTCCGAATAAAAGTATATTCGATTTGTCAATGCCGGAGACGTTTTCCGAAAAGACTCTCTTATAGTGGTTGTAAACTCCTACAGATACAACCTTCTTTGCGTAATCCTGCCCTATTATGTATTTGTCAAGCTCCGCTTTAAGCTCTTTGGGTTTGAGTATATTGACTCTCCGGGTTTTTCTCTTTGCAGCAACCTCATCTGCTTTCTTTTTAATGCATTCGGAGCAGACCTTTGTTCCGTCCTCTCCCACATAAGCATAATCCTTAATCTCTTGTCCGCACAGAGAGCAGAGATTATCCTTTCTTTTCATTGGTTTTCCTTGAGAAGAAAATGGAGTCGATTATCCCGTATTTCTGCGCCTCTTCAGCGCTCATCCAGAAATCCCTGTCAGAATCCGTTTCAATCTGGTTTACCGGCTTTAAAGTGTGTTTGGATATTATTGAATTCAAAGTGCTTCTCGTGCGCAGTATCTCTCGCGCATGGATTTCAATATCCGACGCCTGTCCCTGCACACCGCCGAGCGGCTGGTGTATCAGTATTCTGGAATTGGGCAGGGCGAAGCGCTTTCCCTTTTCTCCGGACATAAGAATTACAGCCGCCATTGAAGCAGCCACTCCCATGCATATTGTCGTCACAGGGCATTTTATGTACTGAATCGTATCATAGATCGCAAGACCGCTCGTCACGAGACCCCCGTTGGAATTTATATACAGATTGATATCTTTATCCTGATTGTCAGCCTCAAGAAAAAGCATCTGGGCGATAACCAGATTGGCTGTATCATCGTCAATCGCTCCGCCGAGGAAAATTATTCTGTCTACGAGAAGTCTTGAATATATGTCATACCCTCTCTCTCCTCTGCCTGTTTTTTCGACAACCATCGGGATCATAGGCATAGAATCTCCTTTTTTATTCGTAAATTACTTTGCTGTTTATCAAATCCCTCACTTTCGTAAAGACAATATCCCTCGCAATGTCTTCGCGGATATCTTCCGACTCGGCCATGTTTCTGACTTTCATATCCGGGTGTTTTTTTATTTCTTCAATCTGTTTGGTTATTTCGTCATCATGCGCTTCGATCTTCTCTTGAGCGGCGATTGAATGAAGTATGACCTCCCTCTTAGCGCGCCACACGGCATAGTTCATGTATATCTCGCGCAGTTTGGAGTCGTCATTTATTTCATTTTTGTTCTGCTTCTTCATTGAATTGATTATCGCTTCAAGATGCATAAGAATGAGTGTTTCGGGCACTTCAAAGAGATTCTTTTCAATAAGCTTGTTTATCACCAGTTCATCCCTTTCGAGTTCGAAATCCCTCTCAAAATCCCTCTCTATTCTTTTCTTTGTCATTTCAAAGATTTCAGCGTAAGAATTAAACCCGAGTTTTTTGGCGAATTCCTCATTGTCCGTCGTGAGTATTTTTTTCTTTGTCTCTTTCACGCGTATCTTGATGCTGACCTCTCTTCCCTTGAGAAGTTCGTCCTGATAATCGTCGGGATATTTATATTTGAATTCGAATTCGGCGCCCTTGCTCTTGCCTGCAAGGTTCTCTATAAAGACCGGAAGTATTTCGCCGTCGGCTATCTCTACGGAGTAATCAGAGTATTTCATCTCTTCGATCTCCTTGCCTTCCGCGTCAAAGACTGAAAGGTCAATTATGGCTATGTCCTGTTTTTCGAGAGGACCTTCCTTATCCTCTATTTTTGCGTACATATTTCTGATTATGTTTATGTTTGACTCCACGACATCGTCTGTCGCTTCCTTTTTCTTGAGGTTTATCTTTATTTCATCGTAACCTGACATCTGCTTCTCCGGAAAAACGTCGAATTCTATCTCGCAGTAAAGGGAATCAAGCTTTCTCTCGACTTTTTTTACGTATGGCCTCGAAAGAGGATTCATGTTCTTCTCTTTTATTGCGGCTACAAGAGCTCTCTGCATGAGTCTTTCCTCCGTCTCCTCTTCAATGCTCTTTTTGTATCTCTGTTCTATGAGAGTTGCGGGAGCTTTTCCCGGCCTGAAACCGTCCATTTTGGCTTGTCTCTTCACTTCCTCAAGCTGGATTTTGTATTCTGCAAGAAATTCCTCGTTTGTAAATGTAGCTGAGATTGTAATGCGCCACTTGTCGGAAAGATTCGTCGTGTAATTCATAGATTCTCCTTAATTTATGCGAAAGGGGGGAGTTGAACCCCCACAGAGTTACCTACTGGATCCTAAGTCCAGCGCGTCTGCCAATTCCGCCACTTTCGCGGATTTAATCTTTTATTTTATTATATTTTATATTATATGTCAAGTGGCGAAGGGTTTCAATATCAGAGTCAGACTCTAAAAGCATAAAGCAGGTACCCAACCCTGTGTCCTTGTCTTTCAGTCTCTCTGCGCCTTGATGTGGTCTTTGTAATTAGTTGTGAATGTGTGGGTTCCGTCTCCGTTTGACACATAGAACAGGTATTTTGTCATTGCCGGGTTCAGAGCGGCGTCAACGGATGAGAGTGAGGGAGAGCATATGGGAGTCGGAGGAAGTCCCGGATTTTTATATGTGTTATAGGGCGATGAAAATTCAAGGTCATTGTATGTTAGTTTTCCGCCCTTTCTGTTCTGAGCATAGAATACGGTCGCGCAGCACTGAAGCAGCATTCCCTTTTTGAGGCGATTGTAATAGACTCCTGCAATAAGCGGTTTTTCCGAATCAATTTTTGCCTCCTTCTCTATCATTGACGCAAGGATTATGTATTCGTATTTTGAAAATCCAAATTCATTTTTTTTGAAAAGGGAATCTGGAAGCTCTTGCGAAAACCTCTTTAGCATCATTCCGACAATCTCCTCTTCGCTTGTCTCGTCGGAGATGTAGTAAGTGTCAGGAAAGAGGAAGCCCTCGGCATTCTTCGCATTCACCTTGTTTTTTTTGAGGAATTCCTTATTCTCGCACAGCCTGACTATAAGAAGAGAATCCTTTCCGGCTGTTTCTTTAAACCTTGACGCGATCTGCTTGTAAGTCAAGCCCTCAGTGATAAGAACGGGTTTCAGAATAACCCTTCCCTTGTGTATCTTGTCGAGAGCTTTGAATTCATTCATGCTTTTTGAGAGCTGATACTTTCCCGCCTGAAGCTTACCTTCGGTCTTTGTAACCTTTGCAAAGAATTTGAAGATTTCCTTTGATTCGATTACACCGCTGTCCTCAAGCATCTGCGCTATTTTGGAGAGGCTTTCGCCCTTTCTTATGTCTATCATGACTCTCTTTTCATCATGTTTGTCGAATACTCCGGCGATTCTTTGGTCAATGAATATAAGAACGAAGAGAACGAATAGAGTCGCTATAAACCAAGCGAATTTGTCACTTTTTCTCATTTCTCAGATACTCCTCCAAAATGAGCATCGCGGAGAGGGAATCAACAGCATCTCTTCGCTTATCTTTTTTAAAAGTCTCCCTCGACATCCTTTCAGCCTCCTTAGTAGAAAGGCGCTCGTCGAAGAACTCTATCCTGAGTCCTTCAAGCGACTTAAGATTCTTCACCTTCTCCTTAATCTTCGCCGCCATATCAGTTTCACGCATATCCTTGTCAAGAGGCAAACCCACCACAGCCAGGGAATATGAATTCTCGGAAAGAATTTGACAGAGCCTTTTATCCAGCTTGTCCGTCTCCTCTCCCCTCTGCGGGAGGAGTATCCCTTCAAGACAGATGCAGATTCCAGTTCTTTTCATCCCTATGTCAAGAGAGATTATGTTAGACATTTTTTAAAACTCCGTAAAGGGATTTGAAGACTTCATATTTTGAAAACTTTTCAGCATTCTTTTTCTGGATGTATGCGAGTTTTGCAACTGAAGAAGAATCCTTGAGAAGATTATTAAGGCGGTCGGAAAGTGCCTTGCAATCACCCTCCGGAATCTTTGCGTCATCGTCTAAGATCGTGTATTTCAGCTCTCCCGAATCTGAGCTTATAACCGCGCATCCTGAAGCCATCGCCTCAAGGACTCCCCGTCCCTGCTGTTCAACCCAACCCTTGGAGGATACCGAAAGATTTACGAAGAGATCCACTCCAAGATAGAAACTGTCCATTTCAGAGTGCTTTACCAGTCCTCTGTATTCAAATCTGACATTCATTTTGTCAAGTTCCCTCAAAAAGGATGCTCTGTCTTCTCCGTCCCCAGCAACCACTAGAATATATTCCTGTGTCACTCTCTTCAAAGACTGAACAAGCCATTCTGTTCCCTTGCATCTTACAAGACGGGACGCGAAACCGATCCTCAAAGGACCCTCTCCTGTATTTCTTCTCTTTACTGCCTCAAAGAATCTGTCAGCTACGGGAAGAGGGACAATCGGAACGTCATTTCTGCGGTAGAGCTTTTTCGCAGTCTCTGATGAAGTCCTTCCTACTGATACAAACATGGTTGTTTTTTTTGCGGCAATCCCACCCTGAATGTTTCTCAGGAGTGACCTTTTTTCAATATTCTGCGCAGTTCTCACGATTTTTACGGGAGCCTCTTTAAATATGTCAAGCATGAGAGATGTCTGCGGGTAATACGGCTCCTCGTCTATCCAGACAATATCATAATTGCCTTTCGCTTTGAAAAACGGAACGTAGCTGTTCTTCAAAGGAAGCTTCAAAAGACTGAAGCCCTCTTCGTTTTCGTACTTCTCATCAAAAGAGCCTGTCCATTTTTTGGGGTAGTAGAAATCAACCTCGTCGGTTTCCGTCAGCAGTTCAAAGAGCTCTCTGTTGTCCGGATTCACGTGCATGTGTCCTATTACGGCAATTCTTCTCATTCCCTCTCCCTTACAAATGTTGCGTCTCCGGCGATGAAACTCTCTAGAATTGAGTTTGAGTTAATGACTATCTCTCCGTTCTCTTTGAAGGAATCAACCGTGCCTTCTATTATTCTTCCGTTCGAACTAAACATTATTCTCTTTCCAATCATTCCTGATTCATTCATGAACTTAGTTATCTCGGCCGAGTTTTTTACATTTCTTATGTTGTTTACTATTTCTACCAGAGCGTCGGTTAAGGAATACTCTCTTCTCTTTATCGAATAGACCGATACTGCAAAATCGGATATTTCCTCCGGAAAAGCTTCAGTATTGATGTTGACTCCGATTCCCGCGATTATCACTGACTCGGAGAATTCGCAGAGTATTCCGGATATCTTTCTGTTCTTCACGAGTATGTCATTCGGCCATTTATACCGTAAAAGCGGAATCCTTAGAGATTCAAGGTACCTGTAAACGCCAATTGCGCAAGCTATCGGGAATAGCTGCAGAGGATAAACAATATTCTCGTGCTTCTCAGTAAATGAAAAGTAGAGCCCCCCTTTTAAAGAGACCCATTCTCTCGCGAACCTTCCCCTGCCTTTTGTCTGCATCTGTGAAACTGCTATAATGCTCTCTTTCCCGGATGTTGTCATTTCCGAAAGGAAATCATTTGTCGAATCGACAGAAGAGAAGATCGCGGTGTTTGAAAAACCTAGTTTTTTAATTTTTTTAGCGTCAAACATCCTTTACCTGCAGGCTGATGTCCATCGATTTGAAAGAGTGGGTAAGCTTGCCTATGGAAAGATAATTCACTCCTTCAATAAGGTAATCGTTCAAATTCTTTTCAGAGATGTTCCCCGAAACCTCAATCTCGGTTCTTTTGGCTATTATTTTAACTGACTCAGCAATTGTCTCCGGAGTCATATTGTCAAGAAGAATTCTGTCAACCGGGTATTTCAGAATTTTTTCGATTTTGTCCGGAGAGTCCGCTTCGACTACTATAATCTTCTCCGGATATTTGTTTTTCATCCTGTTTATAACAGAAAGGTCGTCTTTTAAAAGCGCCAGATGGTTGTCCTTTATCATTATCTGGTCAAACAAATCAATTCTGTGATTTACTCCTCCTCCGCACATCACGGCATACTTCTCGAGGTGCCTTAGAGCAGGGGTCGTCTTTCTTGTGTCGAGTATCTTAATGCCGCTCTTCTCAGCCATCCGCACGAATTTGTTTGTCACGGTTGCAATACCGCTCATCCGCTGTATATAATTTAAAAGAGTTCTCTCTGCCGAGAGAATTCCTCTCAGTTTTCCCTTGACTCTGAAAAGTTCCGTATGCGGGAGGATCTTTTCTCCGTCCTCCTTGAAATAGTCAACCACATAAGTTCCGAAATTCTGCAGAACGACTTCGCTAACCTGTACTCCGCACAACACGCCGTCTTCCTTTGCCAGGGCGATTGCCGATGCTTCGGCGTCTTCCGGCACGCACATCTGCGTAGTAATGTCAAAAAAAGCCTTATCCTCCTTTATCGCCTCCATGACGCTGTTTTCTATGATTGATCTTGAAACAATCTTAAAAATGTTCAATTCTCACCCCCGCGCAGTCAATATACGCATACTCTTTTTTATTTTGAAAATCCGCCAGAAAGATTATCTTCCCGTCTTCACTTGTTCCCGAATTGTGCGAATGGCCTAATATTACAAAATCAGCCGACTTGAAAAGTTCATTTCTCTTCGAATTCTTTGCCATCTCTTGTCTTTTGTCTCTGAATTTTCCTTTTTCAGTGGCTTCAGATATTCTTTTTCCTATAAAGTAACCCGCTTCAGGAGGAAGCAGAGAGAACATAAAGGCGGCTTTCTTGCTCTCCAACAGTTTGTCGAAGAACTTTCGTGAGGGTGATTTAAAACAGAACTCGTCTCCGTGGCTGAAAAGATAATGCTTTCCGCAAATTTTTATTAAAGATGTTTGCATTGAGATTTCAGCTCCGGTGATCTCTTTAAAATGCTCATTAAACCACATGTCATGATTTCCCCTGAAAACCATCACCCTGCTTTTTTTTGAAAAATCTTTTATTTTTTCAATCACAGAATAAAAACCCCTGGGAATGTATCCTTTGTAATCAAAATAAAAATCAAAAGTGTCTCCGAGAAGTATCAGAAGAGAGGTTTTTCTGGACTCAAGAAGTTTTATAAGGCCTGCGGAGGATTCCTCCGCATCGTGTCTTATATGGCAGTCACTCACCACAAGAGCGTTATCAAACATTATTCATCATCCAGTCAATTGTGTCGAAAACAGAATATTCGCTCTTCCACCCGGTGATTTTCCTGAAGACATCAGAGGAGCCGTAAAACTCTTTTGGTTCTCCATGCCTCACAAGGTCTTTGCTTTTGACTATGGAGATTTCCTTTGATGATTTTTTTATTATGTATTCTGCAATATCTATAAGCTTCACCGCATTTCCAGAGGATATGTTGTAAATTGACGGTTGTATATGAATCAATTCCCTGTAAGCTTTTGCTATGTCCCTGACATCCGAAAAATCTCTCGCTATAGAAAGGTCTCCGGCGCGTATGATTCCTTTGCTTTCTGTATTTTTGACCTGTTCGATTATAGAAGGTATGAAAAAGTTATTTGTCTGTCCGACTCCCGTATGGTTGAATGAGCGTGCTATGACAAGGTCTAATCCTTTTTCAGTATATTTCAAAAGAATCTCCTCAGCCATTTTTTTTGAATGCGAGTAAGCATTCTGTGGAGAGAGCGGATGCTTTTCGTCTATCGGAAGGTACAAAGGAATGCCGTAAACGTCTGAAGTTGAAATGAATATAAGGCGGGTCTTTAAATCGTTCTTTGCAATCGCCTCTGCAAGATTGAGGGCTCCCTGAACGTTTATTCTGTAAGTTTCATAGTAATCGACTCTGGCAACTTTTGCGGATGACTGACCTGCAAGATGAAATACTGCGTCATAGCTGTTTCTGTTCAAAACATCTTCAACTGCTTTGTAATCCGTCACGTCGAGAAAAAATGACGGATATGGAAGCTGCCGCTTAATGAAATACCCTCCGGCAAGCTCGTAATCACCTGTCAATTCTTTGCTGAGATATGAGGCAACGAATCCCTCAGCGCCGGTTATTAAAATTCTTTTCATAGCCCTCTCTCCAGTCGCTCCGCCAGAAATTTCGGAAGGCGTGCCTCAAGGATCTTTGCCTGAGCTTCTTTTACGTCATAGTCAGCCTTTAAGTATCGCATCTCCCTTTTGTCTGAATCATATAAAAGAGCGCAGGCTCTTTTGTCCTGATTCCTCGGCTGACCCACTGAGCCCACGTTGACTATGTAACGGCAGCCGCTCTCGCATTTTATAATTTCATCGAATGTCATCCTGACATTTTCGTTTTTCATTGAATAAACGAGGGGTATGTGAGTGTGGCCGATGAACGTGATTCTGTAATCTGTTACTTTGAATTCATCCTGCGCCTCATAAACGGAATCAATGTAATTCCAATATTCCGGATTTGAAGGAGAAGAATGCACTACCGCGAAATCGCCTTCAGTAATCAGATAGGGCAGATCATACAATTTTTTGAGATTCTCTTTTTTCAGATTCTCCCTCGTCCAAATGATTGCCTCCCTGGCTGAATAGTTGAACATCCTTATGTCTGTCTTTCCAATGACCCCTGCATCATGATTACCGAGAACAACCTTGCCGGTCTTCCGGAGAATCGTTTCCATGCACTCATTCGGCTGGGCGCCGTATCCCACAATATCGCCCACGCATATTGTGTTATAGTCGGTCGAAACCGAATCGGCTTTTTGAAAAATTGCCTCTAGTGCCTGGTAGTTTGAATGAACGTCCGAAATCAAAAGATAATTCATCAGTCTTTAAGTTTTTTCTCGAATTCTTCTTTGTTTTTCACAATGAAATCAAGAATTCCGTTGACGAATCCTCCCGAATCATCGGTCGAGTACTCCTTGGCTATCTCTATCGCCTCGTCAATCGCGACAACGTCAGGAACTTTCTCCTGAAGGTATATCTCAACAAGGGCTATACGCAGGATATTCTTGTCTATGACAGCCATCCTCTCTATTTTCCAGTTCTTTGTCGCATTATTTATCAGATTGTTCAGCTTGTCATAAAAAATAGTGGCTTTGTTTGTCAGATTAACCGCATACTTCTTTACGTCGTCCGAAAGGTTTTGTTCAAGCTCGAATATCTCATCGAGTATTGAATCCATATCCTTGCAGTCGTTCATCTCGTACATGTAGAGAGCTTTCATGGCAAGCACTCTTGACTCTCTTCTTTTGCCCAAGTTCACATCCTTTTATAAAGATTCGCCAATTCCAGAACCGTTTCGGCCGCATCATAACCTTTGTTGCCGGATTTAGTTCCCGCTCTCTCTATCGCCTGTTCTGTTGAATCAGCTGTAATTATACCAAAAGCGACGGGAATATCAACATCCATTGATAATTTTGCTATGCCCTTCGATACTTCGGATGCAACAAAATCAAAATGCGGAGTCTCTCCCCTGATCACTGTGCCGAGGCAAATGATGCCGTTCAATTTTCCCTTGTTTGATTCAAATGCCTTTCTTGCCGCCTGGGGTATCTCAAATGAACCGGGGACAAGGTAAACTTCTATATCCTTATCCTCCACAGAATGCCTTTTAAGGCAGTCGATTGCCCCGTCTACAAGGTTTTTCGTGATGAAGTTGTTGAATCTGGATGAAACGATTGCGAACCTCATCGATTTTCCGTCGTAACTGCCTTCATGAAAATTTGCCATTATCGCCTCCTATATTTTTTTTAGTATATGCCCCATCTTTTCTTTCTTTGTCTTCAGATACTTCTTATTCTCTTTGTTCGGCTCAGTCTCCAGCGGAATCCTCTCTGTTATCTTTATTCCATACCCTTCAAGGCCTACGACTTTCTTCGGATTGTTTGTGAGCAGTTTTATGGTTTTCAGCCCCAAATCTTTCAGTATCTGAGCTCCAATTCCATAATCGCGCAAATCTGCCTTGAAGCCGAGCTTAATATTGGCTTCGACTGTATCATACCCTTTGTCCTGCAGGTGATATGCTTTTATCTTGTTCACGAGCCCTATTCCCCTGCCCTCCTGTCTCAGGTAGAGTACGACCCCTTTTTTCTCTTTTTCTATTATCTGAAGTGACTTATGCAGCTGGTTGCCGCAGTCGCACTTCAGCGAATGAAATATGTCTCCCGTAAAACACTCGGAATGAACCCTCACTATCACGTTTCTTGATTCCTTTATGTTTCCCTTTATTATCGCCACGTGTATGTGGGAATCAACGTCGTTTGTATAGACGATTATTTTGAATTCCCCGTACTCAGTGGGAAGTTTTGCCTCCACCTCCCTGTGCACCAGTTTGTCTTTTCCGCATCTGAATGCTATAAGGTCCTTTATGGTGACAATTTTGAGCTTGTGCCTCTTTGCTATCTTCTCGAGCTTCGGAAGGCGCGCCATATGTCCGTCATCATCCATGATTTCGCATAGTATTCCGGATGGCTTGAGCCCCGCGAGGCGCGCAAGGTCGGAGACCGCCTCAGTGTGGCCTGCCCTTTTTAAAACTCCTCCCTTCTCAGCCTTGAGAGGAAATATATGGCCCGGCTTGGCTAGGTCTGCATGTGTCGTCTCGTCGTCTATCAGAAGTTTTATTGTGTGCGCCCTGTCATATGCTGATATTCCTGTCTCTATTCCGTTTTTTGCGTCAACGGAGACAGTGAACTTAGTGCCGTGAAGCGCCGTGTTTGTGTCGCACATCATCTTCAGGTTCAGCCTTGAAAGCATCTCCTCAGTCATAGAGACGCATATAAGTCCTCTGCCCTCCTTTGCCATGAAATTTATTGCCTCAGGAGTCGCCTTTTCGGAAGCCATTATGAAGTCGCCCTCATTCTCCCGATCCTCATCGTCAACCACTATTACAATCTTCCCGTTCCTGATGTCCTCGATTGCTTCCTTGATGCTGCTTATCATTTTATCTCCTGTTTATGAATTCGTAAACTGACTTTGCCATCTGGTTTATTTCGATATTCGCCTTATCGCCTCCTGCCAGGTACTGCAGGTCTGTTCTCTTTAAAGTTTCTGGTATTATGTCAAGAGAGAATTCGTTTCCGTAAACTGATTTTATGGTGAGGGAGACTCCGTTAAGGGATACTGAATCGTTTTCCACAAGATACTTACCCCACTTTCCCGGGAGAAGAACTCTAATCTTCATTTTGCCCTTTGTTTTCACTGCGGAGAGAATACTGCCGACTGCGTCAACGTGGCCGGAGACAAAATGGCCTCCGAAACGTGAATCTGCTCTCATCGCTCTTTCAAGATTAACGGCTACTCCGAATTTATAATTTCCAATAATCGTCTTTTCGGCGCTCTCATCAAGCGCATGCACCCTGAATGAGAGAGCGGATTTATCTTCGCAGGTGAGACAGCATCCGTCAATTGAGATTGAATCTCCGCAATTTATTTCCGAAACAAAATCCTTTTTTGCCTCTATCGTCAAATCATACCCCCCGTCTCTTCTTCTCTTTGAAATTATTCTTCCGATATCCTCTATCAGGCCTGTGAACATGTGTACCTCGCAAAAAAATCTCTTCCCGCTCTCCTCGTTTCTGCAAGAACATATCCGCGCAAGAGCGCCTTTTCCAGATCAAATTTAAGTTTTCCTCCGGAGTAAACCGGAGAATAGAACACCTGAATCTCGTCTGCTATGCAACTTGAAAGAGCGCTTTCATATACCTCTGCTCCGCCTTCGATAAAGACTGAAATTATGTTTTCGCTGTGTATCTGCTTCTTTATTTTAAGCCACGTCTCCTCTTTGCTTTTAATGAAGAAATATGAAATGTCGTCCCTCCTTTCAAGCTTATCTCTGAATTTACAGGAAACGAATATCAGTTTCCTTCTTTTTTTGTCTCTGATGATTCTCTTTGAATAATCAAGCTTATTGCTGAAATCAAGAATGATGACTGCCGGTTTGTATTTTTTGTCAAAGAGTCTGCAGTCGAGAATCGGGTCGTCCGAATTGATTGTTTTGGAGCCGGCGAGAATGGCGTCTGCCTTGTATCTTTCCGAATGGACAATCCTTCTTGACTCGAGACACGTGAAGTATTTCTCTTTTTTACCGGGAACGGAAAGCTTCATATCAGAAGTCAGAGCGACTTTAAGCACTATGTATGGTTTTTTCTTTGTTATGTAATGCTTGAAGTAAGGATTTAAATCCATTACCTCGTCTCGCAGGACTCCGGTAATGACGTTGTATGACTTTCTTCTCAGTTTTCTGACGGATTTTCCGGATACGGAAGGGTTCGGATCATTCATTCCTATGACAATCCTTTTGAATGCTATCTGCTCTATCGTTTCAACGCACGGAGGAGTGCGGCCCCAGGTGTTGCACGGCTCAATAGTCACGTATATTGTTGAGCCGGCAAGCGGTTCAACAGAGGAATTGATAGCCATTATTTCTGCATGCGGATAACCCAGTCCCTTATGGAATCCTTCGGATATGATTCTGTTGTTTTTGACGATAACACATCCCACAAGAGGATTGACTCCGGTATTCCCTTTTGCCTTTTTTGCGATTTCTATCGCCTTTTTCATGTACAGTTCGTCTTTTTTCATAAAAAAACCCGATACAATATCGGGGCGGCGCATATCCTTCTTTCATCCTGACTTTACAGTCGGCACCGTAGTTTCAACGGTTCTGCGATTTCTCGCTCGCGGGCTTTACCGCCGGTGGGGAATTTCACCCCGCCCCGAAGGAAATAAAATATTATCACAGTAACACAATTAAGTCAATATGGATAATCGGCGCTTATCGGGTAAAAATACAAACAAACATGACTGCGCTTATAATTCCGACATTTTATCTGTCCCGGAAATTTATTGCATTTCAACGTGTCTTTTGATAATCAAAAATCAACATGCCTGCGGCTATTTCTTTTCTGCTATTTTATTGAATTCTTCTTCGGAGAGTCCGATGATTTCCGACGCTATTCTTTTGGCATTTGACTCGATGTCTTCAAGCATCTTCTCTTCCTGATAGAGCGACTCTTCCCTGTTCATGTTGCCGTTGTTTATCATATTGCTGTATCCGAAAGAGTCCTTTGTGCAGCCGTACATCTTTACAAAAGCCCAGTTCATGAACGGATGTATGTTGCAGTCATTTCTCCAAGTTGAAACATGGCCCTCTGCCTTCTTCCATCCGAGTTCATTCATTATAGTCTCTTTAATTCTCTTTCTGTCCCATTTTACGTAATCAAAGAGTGATATCTGGAGGATGTCGTCTCTCTTCAAGGAAAACTTTTTCTTGAAAACAGAATTTCCTCTAACGAAGAACTCAAGCTTTAAAAGGAAATAAAAGAATTTTGCAAGATACAGGTGAATGTTCAGTCTTTTATTGACTGGATTTTTGAAAAATTTCTTGTAATCTCTGCGATACTTTTCTGAAGCGGTTTCAAGGATGTCAAGCGTCGACTCGCTTGACGAGCCTCCCCAGAGTATGAGAGGAATGTTTTGTTTGTCTGCTTCCCTCAGCACGGCCGCCTTCTGGCCGAAGGTGCAAGCGGCGCACATGGTGTTTATAACCCCGTACGGACCCGCCTTGGCGTTTGCTTTAAGATAATGTTTTGTGACAAGGCGCGGAAGAGAGAATTTCGACCTCACAATCAGATAATCGTTGTTTAATATGCCTGAAGCATTCTTTATGTTATCAATCGCCTGATTGTTTACAAAATCATTGTGAAAGCTCACTGCAAGAACCCGTAGCTTCAGGACCTTTACAGCATACCAAAGAACAAATGAAGAATCCCTTCCTCCGCTTATCGGCACTATCGCATCATACTTCGGATGTTTTTGTCTTATCGTATCAACCAGTTGAATAAGCTTTTCTTCTCCTGCCTCTTTGAAATCCTTTGAAGAAGAGCAGTATGAGCAGACTCCCTCAGCGTCAAAGGTAATGCCCGGAATTGTATCGGGAAGCGTGCAATTAGTACATCTTTTCATAAAAAGATGATACCACAACTGATTTTCATAGTCAATAAACAAAGATGAGTTGTTTGATTTTTTTCAGAGCATGAGTATAATAAACTTAAAAAAGGAGAAACATGAAAGAAACAAATCCGCTTGATTTGAATTTGAATCCCTTCAAGCTTGTGGGAGAGGACTGGATGCTCATATCAGCCGGGAACCTCGTTAAATCCAACTGCATGACCGCATCATGGGGAGGAATGGGAGTTCTCTGGAATAAGAACGTGGCATTCATTTTCATAAGGCCTGTAAGATACACTTACCAGTTTGTCGAGAAGTATGATTATTTCACACTCTCCTTTTTCTGCGAAGAGGACCGTAAAATACTTCAGTACTGCGGAAAATACTCAGGCAGAGAAAAAGACAAGGCAGAGGATATGTCGCTTCATGTCTCTATGATAGAGGATAAGAGCGTCATGTACAAAGAGGCGAAAATGAGCATTCTCTGCAAAAAGATTTACTTCAGCGACATTGACCCTAAAAATTTTATTGACGGATCCATAGATAAAAATTATCCGCAGAAGGACTATCACAGGATGTATGTCGGAGAGATAGAGAGGGTGCTTATAAAGGATTAGAATCCATAGGACAGAGAGAGATGAATTCTTCCTTCGAATGGTGACAAATCGGGATTCAGAGCATAGTAAAGGTTAAAAGACAAGTTTCCCGCGATAACATTCATCACTGCACCGTATGAGTATAGGAATGATTTGAGCGGTTCATTTTTATCTTTTCTGAAAACTGCTCCGTCCGCGAAGACTCCCGGCTTGAAGAGACCCAAACCCGAATAAAAGAATCTCTCTTCAAGGAAAATGTAATCGGAGGCAAAAACAAAATCCTCGGCATATGACTTCAAGTTTGAATTGCCTCCCAGATGCTTCCCCATGCTGATTTCATAGTTTTTCGCTAAAGAAAAATAAACGTCTGAGTAATTCTCCAGAATTGTTTTCCCGAATGCGAATCCCCAGAGAAACCCTGCCTCAAGCGCAGTTGAAAAAGACGAAACAAGGTCATTCTTCATCTTAACGGAGACTGTTTTGTCCGGAGATTTTACATAGGATATTTCGCCGTAAACATGGGAATATTCCTGTCCCGAGTCAGGATAATCGTAGCGGAATAGGAATGTTTTGCCGAATCCGGTTTTAACTCTAAAACTGTTCAAAATGAATAAGAATCCGGTTGTCAAACTTCCGTCGGAAAGAGTTGAGTCGACAGAGATGAATTCTCCTTTAAAGAAGACTCCGAAAGGAGAGGAGAATATAAAGGGAAAATCAAAGCCTGCTTCAAGGTCGGTGTTTTCCCTGCTTGCTCTGCTGTAGTTTATTGTGTATGAATCTCCGTAGCCGAAGGGGCTCACAATGCTCAAATCGAGAAAACCGGTTAAAAATGATGATTCAAAATCCGATGAAAGCGTTCCTGAGACAGTAGAGCTCTTCTTCTGATTTATCTGAGTGAGAATAAAGATTAGAGTGTCGCTCTCTCTTTTCACAGTGTAATTAAAATCATTGCTGATGAAACTGTAGGAGCCGAGTCTTCTGAAACTCTCTTCAATAAGTGATGCGGAAAATACTTTCCCTTTGAGACCAAGAACTCCTTCAAGGAATGAACTTTTGACAAAGGATGAATTTTTAACTCCTGATACTCTGCATCTGCCTCCCTCCACTATTGTGAAGAAGTAAAATGACGCGTCTCCCTTAACGTGAGACGAGTCAAGAATTATTTTTGCGAAAGGATACCCTTCGTCAAGATAAATCTCAAGAATCTTTTCTGCTCCGCCTCCGACTCCCTCCGAGCCGAATATTGCGTCTATTTTGTTGTCGGATATTGCTTCATTGCCGGAAAAGAAAACCCTGCTTTCGTTTGCCGAAAGCAGGGCAGAAAATACAAGAATCCAAAGAAAAAGCTCACATCGGAGAGACCGTAGTGTTGATTTTCTCTTCAAAATAGAAGGATTTTTTGATAAATGGTATTGTTATTGAATCTGTGTATGAAAATTCCACGTGTATTCTTCCCTGAGTCTTTTCAATCAAAATGTCCTGGTATTCAAGGTATATGTTCCTTTCGCGGAGTTTCTCCAAAGTGCGCTCCATAACAACATACTCGTCGCTTCGTATCTCTCCGTAAAGGGTCTTTTCTATGTCTCCCTTCACTTCAAGGACCTTTATCTCCTTGACCAAATACTGCCAGCCCATGTAGCCTAAAAGAGCCACGACAAGAAGTATGAGAGCCGCCTTAATATAATTCCACATATCACCACCTCGTGGGGTCTATCTCCTTTTTTCTCTTCTTTATGTTGTCAAGACCGGTGTTCGCTTCCTTTACATACTTATTAAGCGTTATCAGCTTGCTGAAATACGACTCTGAGGTCTCAAGGGTCTTCAGCGCGGCGTCGTAATTGTCATCATTCACTTTATTCGGGTCAACCTTCAGGAAATACGACTGTGCAATGAGAAGGAGCGCATTCTCGTCATTAGGGTTTTTCGCAAGAGCAAGATTGAGATTGTCAATTGCCTTTGTGTAGTTGTTTATGTCAAGATACATCTGACCCATGTAAAGATAGGGGATCGTGGAAGAGGGCATCAAAGAGATAAGTTTCTTGAAATTCTGCTCAGCCATATCATATTTTTTCATTCCCTGATATGCTCTGGCTATCCCCAGATACGTGTTCGTTATCGTTGAATCAAGTGCATTGACCTTATTGTACGTGTTTATTGCTTCCTGATACTGCTTGGTCTCCAGATATGCCTCAGCGAGATTTGCCAGCGGCTCTACGAAAGTCGGATGGTCATCCGAGACCTTTTTAAGCAGGTCCAAGGCCTCTTTATATCTTTCAGCCTTCATCAGCGCCTTGGAATAGGCGTAAGCGGCCGCAAGGTCCTCAGGGTCGAATCTGCATGATTTCTCGTAACATTTAATTGCAGAAAGTTCTTTGTTTGTGGGTTTCTTTTTGTCATACACCTGGCCGAGACCGTAGTATGATTTAGAGTCCATTGAGTCAATCGCAAGAGCGCTTAAAAATGCCTTTTCGGCGTCTTCATACTGTTTCATTTTAAGGTACATTCCGCCAAGACCGTTGTACCCTGCCGTGCTCTTGGGAAACTTGTCTTTAGCTGAAGTATAAACTGACTCAGCTCTCGTATAATCGAACTTTCCTTCATAGGAGCGTCCGAGCCCAGTGTAGGCGTCAATGAAACCCGCGCTGTCATTGATTGAATTTGTGAAATTCTTTATCGCCGAGTCATACTGTTTGTTTTTTAAATACTCTTTTCCGAAATCATAATATTTTATGGCATCGGAAACTTCATCCTTTTTATCAATGTCATTCGCCTTTGTCTGCGTCTGAGTCGTTTCGCATGCAGCCAGCAGAATGATTAGAGCAAGTGAGATTATCAGAATTTTCTTCATTTTTTCTCCTCTTTTACTCCGGCTTCGGCATATTTGTCGAATCATGCTGTATTGCCGGCCTGCAGAAGACAACCGTCTTGTTTGAGTCCTTCGCCTTGCCGAATGCAAAGTATGCCTTTTTCGGATCTTTGGTGATGTAATTTATCTTGCCTTCATAAAATACTTTTTCCACCATCTCGTCCCACTTGTCGACTTCCTGGTTTTCAGTGTTGTAAGTTATGAAATACGGCCTTATTTCTTTTTCAAATTGCTCTTGATTCAAAGGGTAGCTTTCATTCTCAACATAGTACTGCTCCATTAGATTGCTGAGCTTTGTCATAGTCCTCTGCGCGTCCTTTATTGCGGCAAAGTCAAGGAAGGTGCCTTTGTTCTTTGAGCACGAGAGGGTGAAGAGAACCATTATCAGCATTAAAACTACTGCGAACTTTTTCATCGAGCCTCCTGTTTTAATATGGAGCTAACGGGGGTCGAACCCGTGACCTTTTGACTGCCAGTCAAACGCGCTCCCAACTGCGCTATAGCCCCATCATAATCCTTAATTTTATACCTTTTATACAAATATGTCAATGATTTTCTTCACTTCTGCAAACTTTACTCACCCTTCTCTCGTGTCTTCCGCCTTCAAACTTTTCCGCAGAAAACACCTTGATTATTCTGCAGGCGTCGTTATGATTGATAACCGCCGAGCCGAGAACAATCACATTGGCATTGTTGTGTTTCCTGGCGCTTGCGGCTCTTTTTTCATCTATTACATATGCGGCCAGAATACCCTTATGTTTGTTTGCGGCTATTGACATTCCTATGCCTGATTCGCATATAAGAATTCCGAAATCGCACCTTTTGCTCGTTACGTCATCCGCCACAAGAGCGGCATAGTCAGGATAATCAGTGCTCTCTTCGGAAAAAGCTCCTCTGTCTGTAAACTCCATTCCTTCAAGTCCGCATTTTTTTATCTTCTCCTTAAGAGCGAACCCTTTATGGTCTGAAGCTATTGAAACTCTTATCATTTTTTATATGACAGAAGAGCAAGAAGAAGTGACCAGTACTTTATCTCTGCTGTGTCTCCCCTTGACGTAAGAACCACAGGAGCCATCGTTCCGGAAAGAACCGCGGCAAGGTCTGCCTTTGCCAGCTTGGTGAGGGATTTGTAGAGCACGTTTCCAGCGTCAATGTCCGGAGCAATAACTATATCAGCGTCCGCTCCGACCGGCGAATGAAAATTCTTCTCTTCGCATGATTCCCTTGAAACGGCAAGGTCAAGCGCCATCGGTCCTTCGACTACTGCATCTCCGAATTCCCCCCGGTCTCCCATTTTTGATATTATCGCCGCGTCTATTGAAGAGGGCATTTTCATGTTGACAGTTTCGGCGGCAGCGAGAAGCGCGACTTTGGGAGATTTTATATCAAGGCTTCTTGCGAGTTCAACCGCATTTTTCAGAATTTTCACCTTCTCTTCAAGTGTAGGGACGATATTTATCGCGACGTCCGATACAATGAGGAACTTATGATAGGTTTCCATTGAGAAAACCGATATATGAGAGACGAGAGAGCCGGGCTTGACAATCCCGTTTTCCTTGTTGAGTATCGGCTTCATGAAATTCGAAGTGGTGATTGAACCCTTCAGAATTACATCTGCCTTTCCTTCTTTGACCAGCTCTACTGCTTTCTTCCCGCTCTCGACTTCATTTTTTGCGTCTATTATTTCATACTCAAAGCTGTTTTTATGCTCTCCAAGGAGTTGTTCTATTTTGCTCTTATCTCCTATGAAGAGCGGATATGCGAATCCTTTTGAAGCGGCTTCAATAGCCGCATCAACGGCGGATTCAATAACCGCATTTACAACTGCCACTCTTGCTTTTACTTTTCTTTCCGTGAGTTTTTCCTCAAAAATTTTGAATCTGCTCATTTTGTCTCCTCTTTATCTTCAACAAATTCGACCAATATTCCTTCCGAAGATTTCGGATGCATGAAAGCAATAGGCTTTCCTTCAGCTCCCATCCTCGGTTTTGCGTCTATCATTCTAAAATTCTTTTCCGTGAACTCCTCTATAGTCTTCTCTATATCGTCAACCGAAAAGGATACGTGATGAAGCGCATTTCCCCTGTTGTCAACGAACTGGGCTACCGGAGTTCCCATCTCGGTCGGCTGGATTATTTCGAATAAAACTCCGCCGACGTCGAACATCGCGACTTTTACCTTCTGGTCTTTCACTTCTACGGTCATGTCTGCCTTTTTGCCGAAAATCTTTTCAAATGCCGCAGTGCTCGACTCAAGGTCGCTCACCGCAATCGCTATGTGATTGAATTTTTTAATCATTGTCGAATACCCCCCATTTTGATTTCATTATTTTGATTATTTCGCCCATGGTTACGTCGGCTTCAACCGCTTCAAGCACAAGAGGAAAGAGATTCTCGTCTGTCGAGCATGCGGATGCTATTCTTTTGAGTATCTCATCTGCTTTTTTATTGTCTCTCGAACTCCTGATCGATGAAAGTTTGTCTACTCTTTTCTTTTCAACCGAAGAATCGATCTTCATCAGGCTCGGTTTGACGTTTTCGTTTATTGTGAATTTATTCAAACCGACAACGACTGACTTGCCGCTCTCCACGTCCTTCTGGTACTGATATGCGGCTGAGTGTATCTCATTTTTGAAATACCCTGTTTCAACGCATTTTACAGCTCCGCCCAGATTGTCTATTTTATCGAGATACTCTTTCGTCTTTTTTTCTATCTCGTCAGTCAGATTTTCAATGTAATAGGAACCTCCTAAAGGATCCGAAACGTCGCAAATCCCAGTTTCAAAAGCTATTATCTGCTGAGTGCGGAGAGCTATTCTCACCGAATCCTCGGTGGGCAATGCCAGTGCTTCGTCGTATGAGTTTGTGTGAAGCGACTGGGTTCCGCCCAAAACGGCTGAAAGCGCCTGTAAAGCGACCCTGACAATATTGTTCTGCGGTTGCTGGGCTGTCAGCATTGAGCCTGCCGTCTGCGTGTGGAATCTAAGCATCATTGATTTTTCCTCTTTCGCCTTGAACCTCTCCTTCATTATGTGAGCCCATATCCTTCGCGCAGCCCTGAATTTTGCTATCTCTTCAAAGAAATTATTGTGCGCATTGAAGAAGAACGAAAGCCTCGGACCTATTGCGTCTATGTTGAGCCCTTTTTTAAGTCCGTATTCAACGTATGCTATGGCATCCGCAAATGTGAATGCAAGCTCCTGAACTGCAGTCGAGCCTGCCTCTCTTATGTGGTAGCCGGATATGGATATGGTGTTCCATTTGGGAAGGTTTTTTGAGCAGAATTCAAAGATGTCTGCAGTCAGGCGCATCGAGGGCTCAGGAGGAAAAATATAATTTCCTCTTGCCGTGTATTCTTTCAGAATATCATTCTGTATTGTGCCGGAGAGCTTGTCCATAGAGACACCCTGCTTTTTGGCGGCTGTTATGTACATAGCTAGTATTATCATTGAAGAGGCGTTTATGGTCATTGAAGTTGAAACCTGATCAAGAGGTATGCCGTCAAAAAGCTGCATCATGTCCGACAGTGATGATACGGCGACTCCCACCTTTCCCACCTCTCCACAGGCCAATGCGTCGTCTGAATCAAGTCCGAGCTGAGTGGGAAGGTCGAATGCGACGGATAGACCGGTCTGTCCGTTTTTTAAAAGATATTTGAACCTTTCATTGGTCTCTTCGGCCGTGCCGAATCCGGCATACTGCCTCATTGTCCATGGCCTTCCGCTGTACATAGTAGGGTAAACTCCCCTTGTGAACGGGAAACTGCCGGGCTCGCCCAGGTTTGCCCCACTCTTTGAATCATTCTCCGTATAAAAGCTTTTCAAAGGTATGCCCGAGGGATTCTTCTTCATTTTATCATCCATATAATCCATCCTTTTTTATAATTAATAGATACATATTTTACAGGATTATTTTCTTCTGTCAATAGAAGTTGTTATGCAAATTCATAATTCTGCGAACTACTTGAAGTAGGGTTAATTCACTTTGCTTTTTCAAGGATTCTCTCTACGTACCCGCGTTCAAGATTCAAATTTCTTGTGGGAGCGCACTCCATGATATTGTCGGTCAATTCTCTCAAATTGCTGATTTTATAGAATGAGAGAGAGGTCGGGGAGTTTATCTCCCTGAAAAAATTTTCAAGTGAGATTATCGCATCTTCAGCGCTCTGCTTTCCGAAAACGTTTCTGGCGAATTTCTCGAATTTGTTTTTAAGCAGAGTCCTGTTCTCCTTCATCCAAGCGGGAATAACTATGGAGAGTCCGGCTCCGTGAGGAATGTCGTGATAGGCGCTCAAAGAATGCTCTATCAGGTGATTTTCAAATTTGAACCTTCCGATTCCCGCTGTGGTGAATCCGCTGAGCGCCAGGGAAGATGCCCACATTATCGTCGACCTCGCCTCAATGTCTGACAAGTCACTCATCAGCTTCCTCGTCTCTTCAATCACTGATTTCACTATTGATTCTGTGAATCCGTCCTGTAGAGGAGTGTTTTCGTCTTCGCTCGTTAAGTATCCCTCGAGGACGTGCGAGATGATATCAACCGATGCGTAAGCCGTATAATCTTTTGGCAGGGTTTTGGTGAGCTCCGGATCAAGTATTGAAACGGTTGGAAACATCGGGTGACCCTGCGCTCGTATTTTTTGTTTTGTGGAATCGTTCTGCATCACTGAAATTGAATTCATTTCGCTTCCGGTTGCGGCGACTGTAAGAACAGTCATAAGGGGAAGAGCCTTCTTTACCTCAGATTTCATGGTAAAGAAATCCCATGTGTCTCCATCATAGTAGAATCCGGCCGCTATCGCCTTTGCCGTGTCAATGACGCTCCCTCCTCCCAAAGCAATCACAAAATCGCAGTTGTGCTTCTTGGCCAACCTTATACCCTCGTATGCCTTTTCTATTCTCGGATTTGGCATGATGTTTTCAAGGAGTGAATGCTTAATTCCGGCCGATTCAAGCATGCCGATGCATCTGTCGAGAGTCTGATTCTTTCTTACGCTCCCCTGTCCTATCACTAATAGACATTTCGTGCCGAGGGGCGCGGCATATGAGCCCAGCTGATTGACCGATCCTCTGCCGAAAACAACCTTAACCGGATTATAAAAAACAAAGTTATTCATTATCTTCTCCTTTTTACACTATCATAACATTTGAACATCAAAAATCAATAGCGGTTCTCCTCTTGACAATTGGCGTTTGAGAATATAACATAAACAAATGGATTTAATTAAATTATTTTCCGACTGCATCCCTTCTGAAAGGATAGTGTCGAAGGAGAACATTCTCGAAAAATATTCAACGGACGAATCTTTCCAAAAGTTCTCTTTTCCCCTTGCCGCGCTTCTTCCATTGACAACCGAAGAAGTCGCATGCATACTTAAAAAAGCCTACAAAAATGAAATAGTAACGGTTCCAAGGGGGCTAGGAACAGGACTTTCCGGAGGAGCAATCCCTCTTAAGCCGTCAATAATAGTGTCTATGGAGCTTATGAACAAAATACTGGAGGTCGACGTCAATAACATGATGGTTGTCACTCAACCGGGCGTTATAACCGGAGTTCTGCAGAGGGAGGTTGAAAAATTCAATCTTTACTATCCTCCCGACCCCGCATCTCTCGATTCATGCTCCGTCGGAGGAAACGTCGCAGAATCATCAGGCGGCCCGTCTGCAGTCAGATACGGCACGACAAAAGATTACGTAAGGGGAATTGAGTTCGTCTCTCCTGCCGGAGAAATAATGCGCTTCGGCGGAAAGGTCAGAAAGGATGCCACCGGCTATGCGATGAAAGACATCATCATAGGATCTGAGGGCACTCTCGGAATGATAACTCAGATAACTCTCTCCCTGATTCCTCTTCCGAAATTCAGAGTTGATCTGCTTATACCGTTTGAAACCATAGGAGACGCCACCGCAGCGGTTGTTGAGACAATCAAAAGTTCTATAAAACCGACGACCGTTGAATTCATGGAAAAACGAGCTATTGAAGCGGCCGGAAATTTTCTTGGAAACGAAATGCCTTGCAGCGAGGGAGAGGCTCACATTCTGATGCGGATTGACTCTGACAGCAGAGATGAAATGGAAGAGAGAATTTTGCTTGCTTCGAAAATAGCAGGAGGTTTTACGCGTTATGAAATTCTCGTTGCCGAGACTTTTGCCCAGCAGGAAAAGCTCTGGAAGGCAAGGCGCTCTCTCCACGACGCTATGGTGCAGATGTCAGTCAAGAGAGAGAGAGAGGATGTTGTTGTGCCGATAAGCATGCTTCCCAGATTGATTTCCGAGATACACTCTATCGGAGATTTCTTCAAAGTGCCTATAATCGCATTCGGTCATGCCGGCGATGGGAACGTTCACATCAATGTTCTGAAACTTAAAAATGAAGATGATTTTTTTGAAGACAGCATAGGGGAAATTACGGAAAGAATACTCAAAACTGCCGTCAATCTGGGAGGAAAACTCTCGGGAGAGCACGGCATCGGAATCTTCAAAAGAGAATTCATGAGCCTTGTCTTTACTGAGGAAGAGATAAATCTGCAGAAGAGAATAAAACTCGCTTTTGACCCGAAAAACCTTTTCAACCCAAACAAAATCTTCTTTTATGAATAAGATTAAAATTTGCTTTTTGATTTTAACCGCCGCTCTTGCGGTGACCGGGGAAGAGTTGATTTTTGATTCGGACAAAATACTCTCTCTTGTCAGAGAGACCATTGAAAATTCAACCGAATCAATTTTTGTGCTGACTGAAACGGTCTCCCATAAGGATCTCGCCGACCTTCTCAGTAAGAAATCAATGGAAAAAGTAAAAGTCGAGCTTATACTCGCTTCTTCGTCTTTTGATAAAAGCTACTCGCGCCACAAGGCTCTACTCTCGTCGGGCGCACTTATATTTTCTCTCCAGTCGAAAAACAGCATACGTTCGACGCATATTCTGTCGGACGGAAAAATTCTTGTCTCCGGTTCATTCCCATTTTCAGACGAGAAATATTTCGGCAGAGATTTCTGCATTAAAACAGAGAGAAAAGAATCGGTTGATAATTTCCTTGATTATTTTTTGAAACTTAAATCGAAATGCAAAATATACGAGCAGGTCTCTGAAACACTCTTATTCGACTCAATAGCGCCAAGACTCAACGACTTTACAAACAAAGAACTCTTCATAAGAGGCATTGTGAGCGACGTGACGAAATCTCCGAAATCAGAGACATATTTCCTTAAACTGAAAAAGAACAAGGCAGTCATGACAATCGTATTTTTTGAGAGCTTTGTCAAACAGCTTGAAAAAAAATCAGTTAATCCGATGTACTTCAAAGGAAAAGAGATTCTCATCAACGGGCTTTTAATAAAGCACGAAAAATACGGATTTGAAATACTTCCCGCAGACGTGGGTCAGATTAAAATTTACGTGGATTAGAATTTAAAAAGATTGTTGAGCTCGTCAAGCATTTCGTTGATTGTCGAGCTTGTCTGTTCTTTAAGGTATTCAGCGACAGAATTGTGTGTGATTTTCACCTTAGGTTTAGAGTAGTTTCCGGTTATTTCGAAATCAACCACCACCGAATCGCCAGGGTATTCGGCCGCCCTCAGGATCCTCTCAAGAAGCCCTGTATCTGCGACTCTCATATCTATAACGTATTTGCCTCTTATGTTCATATTCTTGGCAAAATCCACCCTGCCTCCGTAAAGAAGAGAATGACCGTTTTTTTCCATCACAAAATCCTCGAACTTTACCCTCTGAGAGTCTATTTCGAATTCCCCGTACATATCATCGAAATAAAACGTATCCGAGAGGGCTATCTTAAGAACTTTTGAAACATTTGATATGACTTCAGGCATGAGTATCCAGCCGTTCTTTGCCTCAACAGAGACGTTTCCTTTAACGCTCTCCTTGACTTTATGCTGGAGAAATTTCAAATCGCTAGAAAACCCTACTCTTGCTCCTATGGTGAATGGCACGAATTTGTTTCTTGCCAGAAAATCATTTATTTCCGCTCCTTCGCTTCTGACTTTTGCCGTTATAAGTCCGTTGTCATAGGAAAAGTATTTTATTTCTCCAGTCACTTTTCCCTTCATCATATCAGCCGCTACAGGAAATGCGTATAAAGCCCCTTCGGACATCTTGATCGTAATGTCCGAATTTTTTATTTCTTCCCCCTTGAAAAGGATACTTCTTAAGTGAACCTTAAATTCTCCTCCATATTTTTTGTCAATGACTGGCGGTTTGGATTCTTTCTCCTTTTTGCCGTCCTTACCCGGAAATAGCGAGTCGTAGTTCAGGTAATCAAAAAATGCGGTTCCACCCAGAAAAACTTTCTTGTTTTTTTCTTCATACGAAAGATTTGTAAAAGATCCTTCGACATAATTTCCTTCAAAATCAAGTTTTTTTACGAGATAAACACCTCCGTTTTCCATCTTTAAATCAGAAAAAACAACGTTCAACTTGTCGTTTATGCTCTTGTGGGAAAAGTTCTTAAAAAATCCGCCTGCATTTGCGGAAAACTTGTTTTCTTTGAAGTCATAGAAAATCTTAACATCAGCTTCTCCGCTTCCGCCGAAGGAAGAGTCGAATTTCGAGAGGTTAAGCTTCATCAAAGAAGACCCGTTTAAAAGCTTTTTGAAATAATCCCCCGTAAAATAGAGGTCGCCGACAAGTCCCATCCCTTCAAGACCGACAAAGCCGCTAACAATGCCGGACTTCATCTCTGCCTTGAAACTCTTAAAAGCGACAACCTCCGAGTCAATAACTGCATAACCCTCGCCGATAGTCACCTTGTGGCTGCTCTTCATTATTATCGAATCAATGCTCTTTATTTGATCCAAAGGCACTGCAATTTCGCTTATCGTCGCTGCTCTTCCGTCTATTTTGTATTTAAAATCCCTTATTAGATCAATTGCTTTTT
Organism: bacterium; assembly: GCA_028698175.1. Taxonomy (GTDB): domain Bacteria; phylum Hydrothermota; class 32-111; order 32-111; family 32-111; genus UBA2202. The sequence goes on from JAQVDU010000011.1 coordinate 26,759, forward strand.
GAACGTGAATTCCCTTGGAAGTTATTCTGACGTCGAGAGTATCCCTGGTTAGTCTGCTGAAATCAGCTATCGCAATAATCTCCAAAGGCAGAGAATCCATAACCCAGTTTGTGCTAAGCACCATTGAATTTCCCTGCTTGTTGCAGAATGAACGGTCATCAAGAATTGCCGAATGTTCTTTGTATTCTATTGAAAATTCTTTGAAACCGGCCTCGAATGAATCTATCAGTGTTTCCATTTGCGAGCCTGTTTCAACGGAAGGGTCATATGCGCCGTTAATAAAAAAACTGACGGTTCCCTTCATCGACAGGGAATCCGACTGATAAAACAGTTTTCTGAGATAATCGGTTGAATCTGATAAAACATAGAGAGAATATTCATAAATTTTGTTATTCTCTCTGACTTTTGCATCAGCCGAAAAGTAGCTTGTTTTAACCACTGCCTTCTCTAAATCGAGTTCACCATTGTATGAACCATTGAATAAAAGAGAAATTTTCTCGAAACCATTCAGATATTTCTCCTTGGAGCGAAAGGCGAGCTTTCCAGTGAAAAACGCATCGCCCTTTATTTCAAGAAAAATCTGTCCGGAGATGCTTTCAGCGGACAGGGAATCGTAAATGAGCTCTCCGTTTTTGATGTTAAGCTTTGTGCTCAGGATTAACTTTCCGTCTGCCGAGGATTTTGGTTTTTCCGGGGAGGAATCATTTTTCAGTATCCTCAGAACCGGAGAATCAAGAGCAAGATTGCTCAGCTCGAATTTTTTCCTTAGAGCCAAAATGGGATTGAGAACAATTGTCACTCGCCTGCAGTTAAGAATGAACGCATTGGATTCCACAACGACGTTTTCAAGCTCTGCAGTCAAAGAGAACAGCCTGAGTTTGTATTTTGAATCGCTGAAATCAATTTTATACCCGTTCTTTTCGGCTGTCTCAACAATCGTTTTGTTTATGTTTTCTGTGGAAAGGTTCGCCTTTGCGATCAAAAGAAGAACAAAAGCAAGAAGCGAAACAATAAAAACCCCGGAAATAAATATCAAAATGAATTTTTTCATATAAGTTGTTGAAACGTCTCCTGAGTCAGAAGGTTCTTCTCCAGCATGCTCTTCAAGGCAATCTCAACCGTGCGCCTGTTGTAGTTTTTAAGTTGTTCGCGAATGAAACCCGTATCATTCAGCTCAATCATTACATTCAGATAATGCACGTAGAAGTTTATGAAACCCCTTTTAAGAATAAGGTTCGTATAGTTCTTTTCCCCCGCTCTTGAGACATACTCCTCGATTGCGTTGACGCACTTCATAAGAGAATTGTGCCTCATTCTTGCGTTTGAGGTTTTTTCAAAAAGCGCGTCTGAGATTCTGTTGATTATTATTATATGTTCAAGACTGCCCATTTTGCGAGCTGTCTCCTCGCCTGTTTTAAGAACCTCTTCACAGCTGGTATCATCGGACATCATAAGATAGTATCTCGAGAGAACTATAATATTTCTTATGAGCGAAAGCTTCGATTTTGATTTTTCAGAGATTTCAAACGACAATGCGGCGATCTCGGAGAGTTTTTCCTGATCATTCATCTTCTGGTAAACGTCAGCCATGCTTGCCATGGCATCTGAGAGAAGCATTTCATTATTGACTGTTTTGGCGTAATCATATACTTCCTTGGCAGTCGCCAATGCCTCGTTCAGCTTGTTCATCTCAATATATGTTTTGACAAGAGTCGATTTTATCGAATGCTCGACATCCGGATTCTTTATCTCCTTTGCCAGTTTAAGAGAGCTCTGAAGAAGAATGCTCTCTTTGTCAAGGTCTGCCGAAAGACCGTATACCTTTGCCAGAATATTTCCCGCCATAGCCGTAAAATCTGGAATTCCCATTCTTTTGGAATTTTCCATGACTTCTTCCAGAATCTTTTCCGCGTCTTCAAGATATCCGAGGAAAGAGAGATCGTTAGCATAATTTATATCAGCATACATCTGAAGATGATGATGAGAGGTCTCTTTGCAAAGATTAAGAACCTTTTCAAACAAAGGTTTTGCCGTAATGAACTCCCCGAACATCACCTCTATCTCAGCCATATTGGCATATACCTCTGCCATTCCGCGCTTGTCGTCAAGCATCTCATAGACATTCGCCGATTCTTTATAATCTCTGAGCGCCTCATCAAACCTGCCTGACATGAATTTTATATTGGCGAGATTGTTGAGAATTCTCGCCTTTTCCGTCTCATAGGCCGTCTCGGTCGCCTTTTCGAGTCCTTTTGAGTAAGTTTCCTCCGCCTTCTGAATGTTGCCCATGCTGTCATAGATTGTCCCTGCATTGACAAGAGTCAGAACCATTCCCCGCTTGTCTTCACGCGCATTTTGTATGTCGAGAGCGAGCTCATAATATTTAAGTCCATTCTCAAAATCATTCATCATTCCGTATATTTTTCCTATGTTAACGTACTCGCTCGCCATGTCTCCAAGATTATTCATCTTTATGCTTATATCAAGGGCTTTGCTGAAATAATTGAGAGCAGTCTGAAAATCCCCCGCACCTGTCTTCATTATTCCGAAAGAGTTGAATATCTTAGAGATAAGCTGTCTGTCATTCTCCTTCTGGGCTATAACGAGCGCCTTTTCATACTCTTTTTCCGCGCTCTTCGGGTCTCCGGATTTATCAAGCAGAATTCCTTTGAAAAAATAGTATTGAGACTCGGTGGAGCTTTTAAGCGTGAGCATAGAACTTTTCGAGTCGAGTACTTCAATGCCGCTTTTCGTGTTACCCACAGCCAGATAGACTCCAGCGATCCTAAGAACCGTCGCGGCGGCCGCATCAAGGTCTCTTCCGGATTCATAGTATGACAGGGCTTTTTCATACTTCTCCACTGCCTGCCTGTAAGAAAAATATTTTCTGTCGAAGAGAGCCGCTTTTTCCAGATAAACCGGTGCTTTGTGAATGTTACCCGAAGACTCGAAATGGCGTGCGATTGAACGCACGGCAAACTCGTTCTGTTCGGTCTGTTTGGATTCGAGGTAGAGTCCTATCGCATCATGCAGAGCCGCTCGCTTCTCCTTTGTCAGGGAGTTGTAAACTGACTCATAGAAGAGAGACGAAGAGAAAGAATGCCTGTCAGCTTCTATGAAAGAAATGTATCCCTTCAAAATAAGGTTTTTGATGTTTTCATCAGCCTCTGCTGCGCTGAATCTGAGAAGTTCGGCAGAATCCGATTTTTTGAATTCCATGCCCAATACGGATGAGTACTGCAAAAAAATCTTTTCCTTTTCGCTTAATTTGTCCAACTGCTCCAGAAAAACAGATTTCAGGGAATCAGGCACAGCCGCGGCGTCAAACTTCGCAAGTTTCATTTTTCCGTTAGACTCTTCAACAGCC